>DASYPD010000253.1:0-5315 GCA_036007005.1 Gemmatimonadales bacterium | reverse complement strand
ATGTCCCCCGTGCCATTCAGAGTGTGGCTGAACCCATTCGGCGTTGGCATGTCTGGCGAAGTAGTGGAGGTCGCGACATAGACGCCCGACGCGTTCACGCGGATGCTGATCCCGATGGATTCGTCCTTCGAACCTCCCAAGATGGTCGCCCATTCTACGCGACTGCCGTCGCCTTTGATCTTGGCGATCAGGGCATCTCCTTCACCGTGAATCGTTTTTTGATAGGCTGTCGCGAACCATGCGGAAGGAAGGGTGTCTACCGCGTGGATAGCGGAGGCGACATAGATGTCATGGTTTGCGTCGATTGCGATATCACGAATGACCGTCCGATCCTTGTTTCCGAAGTAGCTGCAGAAGACGATCTGGGTACCGTCCGGCTTGATCTTGCAGACGAACCCGTCGGTGGGGCCATAGGCCGGGTTGGGGTTCGTGTCACCCCCGAAGTTGGTTTGGAACGCCCCGGGTGTCACGGGGAATCCGGCTCCCGCCCGGCCGGCCACGTAGAGGTAGCCGAGCTCGTCCACTTCCATCCCATAGATGCGCTCGTACCCGGGGCCGCCCAGAAACGTGGACCAGATGACCTGGCCACCGGGGCCAAACTTCGTGATGAATGCATCGCTCGGATTGCCGCCAGTTTGATTGAAGACCGGCTGGAATACTCCCGTAGTGGTGGGGAAGCCGGGTGACAACGTGCTGCCAGCCGCATAAATGTTTCCCTGCAGGTCAATGGCGACATCCCGGATCAAGTCCGTGCCGGCGCCGCCCAGGTAGCTCGCGAAGCGCAGCGTGTAGGCGAGGGAATCAGCGCCGACGATGTTGCCGCCGGTTGACGGTTCCCCGCACTTCAGGGTGAAGCCAGCCGCCAGACAAGCCACGAGTAGAACCGGACGCGCCGAAAAACGAGTCATTCCTTCTCCTCAGGGTCGAGAGCGCTGCTGCGCCACTGAGTCGCGCCATGCCGCGACCAGGGACCGAACCGAAGCCCGCAGCGAATCCAACTGCGCCGGTGACAAGTAACGGCCCCGCAAAACCACGGCGTGCACCGCGTGCACGTTCCGGATATCCGCGAGCGGATCGCCGTTCAGCAACACAAGATCGGCCAGCTTGCCCGGCTCTATCGTTCCCAGGCTATCCGTGGCCCCCAGGAAGCGCGCGGGCTCACGGGTTGCCGCCTGGAGGGCCGCCATCGGAGAAAACCCGGCGCGGACCAGCAACTGGAGTTCCTCGGCGAGGCTGAATCCGGGAATCCGTTCAGGACCAGGCGTATCCGTTCCCGCCAGGATGGAGACGCCCGCCCGAAACATGTCCCCCACGACTTGGACCTGGCGGTCGAATTCCAGCCTGCCTAGCGCGGGATCCTTATCCCAGTGGGTCAATTGGATCGGTCCTCGCAGGGGTGGCACGTAATCTCGTTGCTCGGCGGCGAACGTGGATCCCGGAACGCGATGCAGATCGCGCAGTTCGCTCAGGGTGGGCTCCTGCCAGGTTTGGTTGCGGACCAGCAGGCTGTAAAGACGCTCCGCCTGAACCTGGCTCGCGCTGGCGAGGATCTCGCGATGCAATTCGAGCCGGGACCGGTCCGCATCCTTGAGGTGAAACCGCACCAGCAACCGCATCCACCAGGAATCCTGCTGGCGCTCCCGCTCGCGCAGCTCGACGGCCTGGCTCGACAGGGAGAGCAGCACACCGTCCAAGTGCTCGATCCCACGCTGCCCAGCCTGACTCGCCTCGGTGACTGACATGTCGGTGGGAAGATGTCCGACGAACACGAGACCCTGCCGCCGGCATTCATCGGCCAGCGCGGGAACCAGCTCGCGGGGCAAATCGGCGACCTTCACGAAGTCGGCCCCATGGTCCCGCAGCATGCGAACCGTGGTCCGGACGTCCGTTTCGGTTCGCAGGGGATAGGGAGCTCCCGGCATTGCAGGGTGAGGGGAGCCCAGCTTGAAGCCCGTCACCAGCATGCGCGGCCCCAGCAGGGTTCCTCTGGCGACGCTGTCGCGCCAAGCGGTGAGGAGCTCCAGGTTTCCGGACATGTCGCGAACCCCGGTAATCCCCCACGCGATGAAGAGCGGCAGGTAATAGCGCGAATTCGACTGGTAGGCCGAGGCACCCCGCGCGATCGGGCTCACGGGGATACTGCTCATGTGCACGTGCATATCCCACAATCCCGGAATCACGAACCTGCCCCCGCCCTCCACAACCTGCGCCCCCCGGGGAACCCGCAGTGTGCGCAGTGCTGTGACCGCTCGAATGCGGCCGTCCTGGATAAGGAGCTCTCGGTGCGGCGCGGGGGGAGCACCTGTAGCGTCGATCACTGTCACGTCGCGGATGACGAGCGTGGTGTGAAGGCTGTCCGGGTTCAGGAGGCTGACCGACGCGAAGAGCGCCGATCCGAGGAGCAGCATCACCGGCGCTTCTGTCTCCCGAGCGTCCAGCCGGCCAGGAATGCAGCCAGGGCGAATCCTCCGAGGGCGGCCAGCTTACGCGGTGTCATTAGGTAAGCCACCCACTTTCGCCAGCCCGTGACCGGTGGGGGCGGAGGCTCCAGGGTGGCCTGGAAGAAAGCGGGCTCGTACTGCGGGGAGCTCCACTCGCCCAGCGTCTTCACTTCCAGACTCACCGCGGGCCCGTTCACTCTGACGAAGAGAAAATTGTCGAACTGGGCCGAGAGGACGCGGCTGGTCGGAATGGCTCGCAGCGTATTCAGCTTCATGATGCCTTCCATGGATCCCTGCACATAGAGCACGCTGTCGCGGCTCAAGTGACTGAACTTGAGCGGCCCGTAATCGCCGCTGAAGACAGCACGCACGCCCCCCGGCCGGAGCCGCGGGTGAATGTCCTTCCACCACGAGGCGGTGGAATCCCACCAGATCAGGTGATGCATGAATACGAAGCTGTGATCCCACTGGGAGCGGCCGAGCTGGGCCTGCAGCCATTCGGTCTCGGCCGAATCGAGCGCCGGCGGCCGGGTGACGATCCGGCGCACCGTGTCATTGTCGGCCGGGATCCAGGCGCTGCTCACCAGCAGGAGGCGGGAGCCGTACCGCTCGACGACGCGCGGCAGCGGGCCATAGCGCTGCCACCAGACTCTCTTAGTTCCCAGATCGCTGATGTCGTGGTTTCCGGGCACACGGTAGACAGGCACGTGCAAGGTGGCGAGCGCGGAATCCAGCTGCTCCCATTCCCGCCGGACAATGGCCGTATCGGGAAGCGCTGCGGTGCGCTCGGTGGCCCGCCCGCCGAAAAGATCTCCCCAAACGTTATCGCCGGTGAGCACCACGAAATCCGGGTGCAGGGCGCGCACGTGCTCGAGCAGCTCGCCCAGCTTGGGATTCAGCAGGTGGTCCCGGTCGCCGCGGATATGACCTAACACGGCAAAGCTGAACGGCCGTTTGACAGCCGAATCCGGCTGTGCGGCGGTGCGGCCGGCCAGTACGCCGGTGAGTGCCAGGGATAGCCCAAGGCGGCGCAGTCTCATGGGAAAGGCCTATACAGGTCATAGCCCTGCAGCCAGAATTGCCCCGGCTTGAGCTCGGTCCAGCCCGCGGGGCGCACCAGTTTCTCGATTCGTGGGCTGGGGCTCAGCGTGATGACGATCGCGGTGTACCGCCGGGGCGGAAGCTGCAGGATGGTCTGGCGGAAGACGGCGGGGTCGTTGCTGAGTACCACTGGCTGGCGGAACTCCCCATCCGGGGAAAACACCCGTACCTCGCCCGAGTCGAGCGAGTGGGTAGCGAGGGCGAGCACTAGCGTCGCGGGCGCCGCTGCGCCCCGCAGATCCCAGCTCACGGCCTTGCCGATCGATCCGGGGCGTCGCTCGACGGCCGCATGGAGCGCCCGCCCGATCTTCTCCACCCGGGTGACGCCTCCCGTGCCCTTCCATCCGTCCGCGGAAGAGACGAGGTCTTCCTCAAAGCGCTCGGACGCGAGGGGCTGGAGCCCGGCAAGGCGGAAGGAGCCGACCAACGAATCGGTGGATACCGTTATGTGCGAGAACGAGTCGAGCCGGAGCGAATCGGTGTTTTCGCCGAGGGTGGAGTTGATAACGGTGGCCCAACCGCCCCCTCCATAGCGCCAGTTCTTACGGTCCTCGTAGAGGCCCGTGCCATTGTGCACCAGCACATTGTTGAGGACCGTCGGCTCGGACTGGTCCTTCACTTCGATCCCGCGCCGGCATCCCTCGATGTGGTTATCGAGGATGAAGGGCCTGCTCGCTTCGCCCACCGAGATCCCCTTGTCGTTGGAACCGCGGATCAGGTTATCCCGGATGACGGGTGTGGAGGTCATCAAGTCGATCGCGTCGCCACCGGTCTGCTCGATGGTGTTGGCGGCGATCAACCCGGTGGAGATATCCAGGTCGATCGCGTCCGAGTTGGCGCGCAGAAAATGCGAATCGCGCAGCGTGAAATCCGAGTGCAAGGCATGGAAGGTGTCGTCGCTCCGAAGATTGTCGCGGAACACCGAATGATCGATCACGACACCCCGCGTCCGATGCAGGTTGACCATACCGCTGTACTCGATCCGGTCGCGCATCGCGCCACCGCCCCACTCGAAGGTGACGAAGCTTAATCGACTGCTGTCGGCGCCTGGCCCCTGCAGCGCGAACGCGCCCCAAGGAAGCCGAGCATTCGCGCGGGTCAGCAGGATCGGACGCGCCGCCGTTCCCACCGCCATCACCCGCCCGCGCGAAATGATCGACACCTCGGGTTCGAGTCGTAGCGTCGTGCCCGGCTCGATCACGAGGGTATCGCTCGCCGACAGTTGCAGGTCGGCGGTGAGGTGGACGTTGCCGGCCAGACGATAGAGCCGCCCCTGCGGAACCGGGTACTGCCAGGGGCTGAATGAAACGGCGGGCGCGATGGCGCTGCCCGCCTGCCACGGCTTCGGCGCAACAGCTTCCCCGGTATACCGGTTCACCAGCTGCGGACGCACCGCTGAGCTGCCGCTTCCGCTCAAAAAGAAACGGTAATGCTGGGTCCCGGGAGCGAGTGCCGGCTGCCCATCGCGGTAGGGTTGGCCGGTGCGCCAGGCTGAGAGGAGCGGGACGGGTGTCGCTGGGACGAAGCGGCGCGGGGCGCTACCCTGCCACACGCCCGCCACGACCGGATCGTCCCGGTCCGGAATGCCATTCAGGTTCCGGTCCATCCGCAGCACCGGGTGGTCAGCGCCGCGCGGGCCGGACAGCTCGAGCCCGGCCAGGTCCATCCCTGCGAACCCGCGGGTTTCGAAATCGAGGACGGTGACGTCTCCGGGTCCGGGAGCGGCGGCGAATCCCAGCTCGGCGTCAGCGAGCCATGTGCCTAACACGCGTG
>DASYPD010000252.1:0-5628 GCA_036007005.1 Gemmatimonadales bacterium | reverse complement strand
ACTTGCCCGGGGGCGCTAAGTATAGCCGCCGCAATATCTTGACGCAAGAGAACCGGTTGACTCTGGTGCGCGGGCCGGGGTAACTTCTGGGGCCTCTTCCCCCGGGACCGCGTCCTGCTCGAATTCATTCTCCTCGCCCTGCCGGTGCTGCTCTTCTCGCTGGTGGCGCACGAGTATGCGCACGGCTTCGCGGCCTTGAAGCAGGGTGACGATACTGCGCTCGTGCAGGGCCGGCTGACGCTCAATCCGCTGCCGCACATCGATCCCTGGCTGACCATTCTGATGCCGGCGCTGCTCTGGTATGTCTCCAAGGGCGCCTTCGTCTTCGGGGGCGCCAAGCCGGTGCAGGTCCGCCCCGACCGCTATCGCAATTATCGGCGGGGCGACATCATCGTTTCCGCCGCCGGAGTGCTGACCAACCTGGCCCTCACGGTGCTCTGCGCGCTCTTGTTCGTGGGGCTCGGCCTGCTGGCCCGCGCCCTGCCTGCCGGAACGGAAGTCCTCAGCACGGGCCAGCGGATGCTGTACTGGGGAGTTGTGCTCAATCTCATGCTGGGGTTCTTCAACCTGCTCCCGATCCCGCCGCTGGACGGCTCGCACATCCTCTATCACCTGTTGCCGGCGGGTCTGCGCGAGCCGTATCGCGCGCTGCAGCGCTTCGGATTCCTGCTGCTGTTCGCCGTCATGTTCCTGTTACCGCGTAACGCCATCCAGGTCCTGCTTACTCCGGCGTACGCGAGCCTGGCGTTGTTCCAGCGGCTGGCCTCCCCTTACGCGGTGGGGACGCACTGGAACATCTTTCCGTCATGACCAGCTCGGCTCCTTCCGCGCTGACTAACGCTCTGGGACCGGTCGTCCTCTCGGCGGGGCCGGCGATCGACCCGTCGCGGGGAAGCGGGTTCGTCGTGGAGCTCGAGGCGTTCTCGGGGCCCCTCGATCTGCTCCTGCATCTGCTGCGAGAAGAGCAGCTCGAGATCGCCGACATCCCAATTGCGCGGATCGCCGACCAGTTCCTCGCGGCCATCCACGATCTGGGTCTCAACCAGGCGGCCGATTATCTCGAGATGGCGAGCCGGCTGGTGCGGCTCAAGGCCCAGATGCTGCTCCCGCGCGCCGACGGCGAGACGTGGGAAGATCCTCGCGCCGAGCTGGTGCGCCGGCTGCTCGAATACCAGCAGATCAAGGAGATCGCGCACTGGATGGCCGGTGCGGTTGAGCGCCGGGCGCTCCGGTTCTCGCGCGGGTACCTGCCGCCGCCGCCCGAACTGCCGCCCGCGCCGCTCAGCCTCGATCTGCTGGAGCTCCTGGCCGCGGTGGAACGCGCCATCAGGGGCATCCTGCATCCGGTGCTTCACCGGGTCGTGGCACGGCCGCTCGACGTCGAGGGGGCAACGCGGCGGCTCCTCGACCTGCTCGAGACGCGAGAAGAATTCGTCTGGAGCGACGCGCTGGGCCCTCGCCCGACTATCTCCGATTTGCTGTCCGTGCTCCTGGCCCTGCTCGAGCTGGCTCGGCGGGGCCGCTGCTTACTCCTTCAGCCCGCGGCATTCCTGCCGCTCCTGGTCCGCCGTGAATCCGCTCTGTCAGCTGGTTGAAGCGGCGCTGTTTGCCGCGGCACGCCCGGTGACGCTCGACGAGCTGGGCCTCCTCGATTCCGACGCTTCGCCCGACGAGGTGCGCAACGCGCTCGAGCAGCTGCGGGAGCATTATGACTTCGACGGCCACGGCGTCGACGTGGTCGAGCTGGCCGGAGGATGGCAGATCCTCTCCCGGCCCTCCTTCGCCACGGCCATCGAGCGCGCCCAGCTCAGCTCGCGGCAGCCGCGGCTCACCGCCGCCATGCTGGAGACGCTGGCGGTGATCGCCTACCGCCAGCCGGTCGGGCGCGCGGAAATCGAGGAAATTCGCGGCGTTTCGGCGAGCGGCGTGTTACGCGCGCTGCAGGAGCGCGGACTCATCGAGGTGACCGGGAGGAGCGAAGGGCTGGGGCGGCCGCTGCTCTATGGCACCACGCCGCTCTTCCTCGAGCTGCTGGGTCTCCCCGATCTCGCCAACCTGCCGCGGGCCGACGAGCTCTCCATTGCGCTGGAGCCGCCGAAACCCGAGGCGGTCGGACCGGACGACGCCGCTGCGTACGTTGCCGCCGACGCATGAGCGTCATGCGGGTGCAGCGCGCGCTGGCGCGCGCCGGAGTGGCGTCGCGCCGCGCGGCGGAGGCGCTGATCGAGCAGGGCGTGGTGCGCGTCGATGGCGAGGTGGCCACGCTGGGCTCCAAGGTGGATCCCGCGCGCCAATCGATCACGGTGCGCGGCAAGCGCGTAGCGCAAAAGCCCCGCAGGTGGATCGCGTTTCACAAACCGCTGGGTGTGGTCACCACGGCGCACGATGAAGAGGGGCGCCGCACGGTGTTCGAGTTCGTGCCTCGCGCCGAAGGCCTGACGTACGTCGGCCGGCTCGATGTGATGACCACCGGGCTCCTGCTGCTGACGACGGACGGCGACGCGGTGCACCGGCTCACCCATCCGAAGTTTCGGGTTCCCCGGCGCTATACCGCGCTGGTGCATGGCCTGCCGACGGCGGAGATCAGCGCCGTGGTCGAGCGGCCCGTCGTGCTGGAGGGAAGGCCGGTCAAGCCTCTCGCCGTGCGGGTGCGACCGGGTGTGGCCGGCCGCAGCATTCTCGACGTCACCCTCGCGGAAGGACGCAAGAATATCGTGCGCCGCTGGACCGCCGAGCTCGGGCTCAAGGTGGAGCGACTCGCGCGGCTGGCGTATGGACCGATCCGGCTGGGCGAGCTCCCCGTAGGGGAGTGGCGGCCGCTCAGCCCGGCGGAAGAACGCGCGATCTACCGCGCCATTCATCTGCTTCCCGCTGAGAGCTGAGTCAGCATGAGCCAGCCCGCGAGACAACCGGTGCCTGAACCGCTGCCGCTCCACCGCGTGACCGATGAAGTCGGGCGGCGGCTGGTCGGACAGACGGCGATGGTGGAGCGGCTGCTGATCGGACTGCTCACCGGCGGGCACATTCTGCTGGAGGGAGTGCCCGGGCTCGCGAAGACGCTCGCGGTGCGCACGCTGGCGGAGATTCTGCACGCCAGCTTTTCGCGCATCCAGTTCACGCCCGACCTGCTGCCGGCCGACGTAATCGGCACGATGATCTTCGACCAGAAGACACAGGAGTTTCATCCCAAGAAGGGGCCGCTCTTCGCGCACATCGTGTTGGCCGACGAGATCAACCGGGCGCCCGCCAAGGTGCAGTCCGCGCTGCTCGAGGCGATGCAGGAGCATCAGGTCACCATCGGGGGCACGACCTATCTGCTGCCGGAGCCGTTCCTGGTGCTCGCGACGCAGAATCCGATCGAGCAGGAAGGCACCTATCCGTTGCCCGAGGCCCAGCTCGACCGCTTTCTGCTCAAGGTGAAGGTGAATTACCCCGCGCGGCTCGAGGAGAAGGAAATCCTGCTGCGCATGAGCAGCGGCGAGCCGATCCCGGTCGAGCGGGTGCTGCATCCGGAGGATGTGCTCGCCGCGCGCAAGGGTATCGCAGCGGTGCACCTCGACCCCCGGCTGGTCGACTACATCATCGATCTGGTGCGCGCGACGCGCGAGCCGGGCAGCGTGGGTCTGGCGGCCCTCGCGCCGCTCATCGCCTTCGGTGCCTCGCCGCGCGCCTCGATCGCGCTGGCGCAGTCGGCGCGCGCCTACGCCTTTCTGCAGGGCCGCGGCTTCGTGGTGCCGGAGGACGTCCGCGCCCTCGCGCCCGATGTGCTGCGCCACCGTCTGGTGCTCACCTTCGAGGCTGAGGCGGAGGATGTCACGGCGGAAGGGATCGTGGCGCAGCTGCTGAGTGCGGTGAAGGCTCCGTGATGGCTATTGGCTGTGGGCTATTGGCTATGGGCTACTGGCTATTGGCTATTGGTTATTGGTTAAAAGCCTAACCCGTAAGGCATTTTCCAATAGCCTATAGCCAATAGCCAATAGCCCACAGCCAATGACCGTCCCGCCCGAAATACTCAAGCAGGTCAAAGGCATCGCCCTGCGGACCCGCGGGGTGGTGGACTCCCTGTTCTCCGGTGAATTCCGCTCGGTCTTCCGAGGCCAGGGCATGGAGTTCGCCGAAGTGCGCGCCTACGAGGTGGGCGATGATTTCCGCGCGATCGACTGGAACGTGTCGGCCCGGCTGGGCGCGCCCTACGTCAAGACCTTCACCGAGGAGCGGGAGCTCACCCTGCTGCTGGTGGTCGATCAATCGGCCTCGACCCGGGTCGGGGTGCCGGTGACCAAGGCGGCGCGCTCGGTGGAGGTCGCCGCGGTGCTCGCGCTCGCCGGCGCGCGGGAACAGGACCGGGTCGGCGCGCTGCTCTTCAGCGATCGGGTCGAGCACGTGGTCCCGCCGGCCAAGGGCCGCCGGCACGCCCTGCGGCTCATCCGCGACCTGCTCGCCTTCGCGAGCAAGCGGCGCGGCACCAATCTGGTGCAGGCCATTCATTACGCCTCGAACGTGCTCGGCCACCGCAGTGTGGTGATCATCCTCTCCGACTTTCTCGCCGAAGGATGGGACAAGGCGATCCGCGAGCTGGCGAGCCGCCACCAGGTCATCGCCATCACCATGGATGATCCCCGGGAGGAAGCGCCCCCCGCGGCCGGCTGGGTCGAGATGGAGGACGCGGAGAATGGCCGGCGCGCGCTGGTGAACACGAGCAGCGCGCGCGCCCGGGCGCGCTGGCAGGACGCGGTGCGGGAGCGCCGCGCGCGCCGGGCCGAGCGGCTGCGGGCGGCGAGCGTGGAGCACATCCCGCTCGATCTCGACATGGATTACGGGCTGGTGCTCCGGCGGGCCTTCACCAAACGGTTGCGACGGCAGGGCGGCCGGCGGCGATGAGCGCGTGGCTGTTGCTGCTCCTGCAGGCCGGGGTCGCGACGATCGGCGACACGGTGTGGATCGAGCGCGCGTTAGGTGAAGTCGGCACCGCGATCGTGCGGCCGCAGTCCTGGTCGCTCGGCGAGCTGGGAGAACAGCTGGCCCCGGCGCAGGTGGTGCAGGGCGCGCGCGGAGCCGTGGTCCGCTATCCCCTGGTGCTCTGGTATCCGGGAGAGCATCTGCTGACCATGCCGGGACCCGTGCTGGTGCGGCGCGACGGCAGCTCCGACACGCTCGCCGCGTCGACGCACAAAGTGACGCTGCTGAGCGTCCTCCCGGCGGGAGCGCCCCGCTCCAAGCTCGCCCCGAAGCCCGCGCGCGACCCCGTCCCGCTCGCCTCCCGCAGCGTGCTGCCGCTGCTGCTGCTGAGCGGCGTTGTCCTGCTCGCCGGGCTGCTGGCCGCCCTGCTCTGGCGCCGGCGGGGCCGCGCGCCGCAGCGCCGCGCCCGGGTGGACGTCTTCCCTGAGCGCGAGTTGCTGCAGCGCTGGGCCCAGGCGGGCGAGCATCGCGCCGCGCTGGAGGGCTGGAGCTGGCGACTGGCGCGCCGGCTCGCCTTGAGCCGGGAGCTCGAAGAGAGCGCGGCGCTGCAACGCGTGCTGGACGAGATCGCGGACCGGATGTACGTGCCGGATCTGCGCGGTACGCTGGGCGAGCTCTGTGCGCGCGCCGCGACGCTCGATGCCGCATGAACTTCCTCTCCCGGCCGCT
>DASYPD010000251.1:0-4739 GCA_036007005.1 Gemmatimonadales bacterium | reverse complement strand
CCCCTTCGGGATGGGTGGGAACCGCCTCGGCGAACTTGAGTGACAAATAGTAGTTGTAATTACAACTATGCAAGTCAATGCCGCTATCCTCCGAGCCCTCCTCTTGAGTATTCGAGCGCCAAGCCGGAGATTAGCTGTATGACCATACACCGCCTGCGGCTGCTCGGCGATCCCATCCTCCGAACCCGTAGCGAGCCTATCACCAAGCCCCGCTCGACTGCGGTTCGGGTCATCGTCGACGATTTGCGCGAGACCCTTCGAGATTGGCAGTCCCGTTTTGGCAGTGGGAGGGGCATCGCTGCACCACAGATCGGTGCGCCGGTGCGAATCGTCCAGATCGAAATGGAGCAGCCCTGGACCCTGATCAATCCCGAAATCATGGACATCGGGACCGAGGATTTTGCAGTGTGGGACGACTGCTTCTCCTTTCCTAACTTGCTGGTGCGGGTGCAGCGCGCGTATCACGTTCGGGTGCGCTATCAGGATCTGAAGGGCGAAACCCACGAGGTTGAGCTGGAACGGGATCGTGCCGAACTGCTGCAGCACGAAATCGATCACCTCGACGGCGTGCTGGCGGTGGATCGCGCTTATGGGGCGGATCCCTTCTGCCTTCGCGAAGAATGGAATCGCCTCTACACCGCCTCTGATCGTTATGGCGATCCGGAGCCGCGGAGCGAGCAGGTCCCCACCCCCCTGTCCGCCTTGCTCTGAGAGCGCGCCTGTGGAACAGCTGCTCGAGTATCCCGCAAACGGGCGCAGCGCGAACGGATACCTTGCGGTCCCGGCGTCGGGGGCAGGACCCGGCGTCATCGTCGTACAGGAGTGGTGGGGACTGGTTGATCACATCAAGGATGTCTGCGATCGGCTTGCGCGAGAAGGTTTTGTCGCCTTGGCGCCCGACCTCTATCACGGTCAGGCCACCCGGAGTCCCGATGAAGCTGGCAAGCTCTTCATGGCGCTCAACATCGCCAAGGCCGGAGCTGATCTCCGCGGGGCGGCAGACGCACTGCTGGCGCGTTCCGAGGTGACGACCCAACGCGTTGCGGTGCTCGGCTTCTGTATGGGAGGACAGCTTGCCTTATACGCGGGCACGGAATTCCCGGATCGCTTCGCTGCGGTAGTGGATTTCTACGGCGCGCACTCGAATGTGCGCATTGATCCCGCCCGGCTCCGGGTGCCGGTACTGGCCCATTTCGGCAAGCGCGACAACTCCCTGAAAGAGAGCGACGCTCGGGCGCTGGTGGAGAGAATCCAGGCAGCAGGGGGCGACATCGAGGCGCATTTCTACGACGCGGAGCACGCCTTCTTCAACGACAGCCGGCCAACGGTGTACGACAAAGCGAGCGCACGCAAGGCATGGGAGCGCACGCTGGAATTCTTGCGCAAGCACCTCTCCGAGCGCAGCGCCTAGAACCAGCGTCCCACTCGGATGAACGCCGCTCTGCGTCCGTTGCTGGCCACCCCATACTCGAATGCCATCGGCCCGATCGGCGTGGTGGCAAACAGGCCCGCCCGCACTCCCCCGAGCCAGCGGCTGCCGTCGAGGAGGGCTCCGCCCATCGCCGAGCGACCGGCCGCCAGCAGCAGACGCACGGAGACGGGATCGCGCACCAGAAGCGCAGCCTGCACCCGTGCGACCAGCTCTCGATCCCCGCGGCGTTCTGCGCTCGCCAGTCCCGGAAACCCATCGACTCCTCCGAACTCGAAGGTGGTCTGCACCGGAAGGTCGCGACCGACGCCGACGCGGGCGCCGGGGGTGAGGGTAAGCCGCCGGATCCGAAGCAGCGCCGCCGCCTCGCCGAGCACATAGCTGTAATCCCGCGTGACGGCGGCCTCCCCGCGGAGCTCGGTGGTGACCCCCGGCTCGGTACGCGCCGTGAAGAAGAGTCCCTCCGTCGAAAGATTCTCGCCTGCGGGCGTCCTCCAAGTGACGAGTCCCCCGGTGCCGCGGATCCGCCAGGCTCCCAGGCGGGCCCATTCCAGTCCTGCCTGGCCACTCGCTTCGCGAATCGGCAGCCGGTCAAAGTTGCCGCTGTTGTCCCTGAATTGGCGGATGTCTTCCCCGCGGAGCTGCAGCTCCAGCAGCGGGCTCAGGCTCATCCTGCGCACCCCGAGATGCGTGAGCAGGAGGCCCGTGAGATCACTGCGATAGCGGCCCAGCGTCAGCACCCCACTCATTTCGAGGCCGCGCAAGAGCGCGCGATCGAGACCGCCCACCCAGAGGCGGCCGCCCAGATCATGATCGTAGGCCAGCCCGAGCGCGGCGACATGGGGCGCGGCGCGGATGGCCTGGGCTCGAAAGACCACGCTGTCGCCGGCTCCAAGCGGACCGAGCCAGAGCTCGCGAAATGCTTCGATGTGCGCGAGCTCCCCGAGTTGCGCTTCGAGCGCCTGGAGGTGGAGAGGGCCCTCGCGACTGAGGCCGAGCACCCGGCGCATGAGCTCTGCGTCCGCCGACGTTCCGTTGACCACGGTCCAGCCGGCCAAACGCACCGGCAATGGCAGCGGAGCCGGTGGGGAACGCGGAGGAAAACAGCTGGCCTTCGCGAGCAGCGAATCTGCCGCGGTACGTCCGTTGACGAGCAGCCGATCACGGGTGCGCCGATCGAAGCGCAGCTTGGCGACGCCGCTCACATCCGGCCAGATGTAGACATCGTCGGGTCCCAGGGAATCGAGGGGTTGGGAAAAAAGAAAGTTCGCGAGCTGGCCCGCGAGCACGCCGGGTGACGCCAGCTCCACGCTGTCTCCCCGCCCCGGATCCCGAAGATCGACCGCGATGATGCGTTTGGCTCCGGCGGCCCGCGCGATCCTGATCGGCAGACTCGCCGAGATGCTCGCGTCCACATAAATCTCGGCCCCGATCCGCTCCGGAGCGAAGAGGAGCGGCACGGCGACGCTGGCGCGCACCGCTTGAGCCAGATCGCCGCTGCGGAGCACCTTGGCTTCGCGAGTGCGCAGGTTGGTGGCCACGACCTGGAACGGGATGGGCAGCTGGTCGAAATCACCGCGCGCCTGGAGGTTGGCCCGGAGCAGCATGCGGTCGAGCAGCGCGTTCGTCTGCAGTTCTCGCAATCCTCCCGTAATGAGAGTCAGACCCCGGACGCCCTGCTCCCAGAGAACGGCCGGCGGCAGGCTGCCCCATTCGTGCGGAAGCCGGCTGGCGATGACCGGACTGGAGTCGAAAAGCGGAAGCACCCGGGTCAGCGAATCGATCTGCCGGGCGGTGAGGCCACTGGCATAGAGCGCCCCGACGACGGCGCCGACACTGCTGCCCACCACGAGGTCCGGGTGAATCGCGAGGCTGTCCAGCGCGTGGAGCACTCCGAGCTGCGCAAAACCTTTGGCCCCACCGCCGCCGAGCACCAGCGCGAGCGGTCCCGGAGGGCACTGTTGCGCAGCAGCCCGTGTCAGCGCGACGACAAGGAGGAAGCAGCCCAGCAGAGACCGCGTGCGCGCCATTGGTGGCTCCCCTTGCGGAGCGTGGCCCGGCTCCTTAATTCTGTCCCGACGGATCAATCAGGGAGAGCGGACGGCATGACGTACATCATTACCGAGCCATGCGTCGGCGTGAAGGACCGTGCTTGTGTGGACGTGTGCCCCGTCGATTGCATTTATGAAGGGGAAGATCAGCTCTACATTCATCCCGACGAGTGCATCGATTGCGGCGCCTGCGAGCCGGAATGCCCGGTGACGGCGATCTTTCCCGAGGAAGACGTGCCCTCGAATTTCGAAAGCTTCATCCAGAAGAACAAGGAAATCTTCAATTCGGACACGCCTCCGGGGAGGCCGCAAAAGTAGGGAGCTAGGGGCTGGGGAGCTAGGGGCTAGGGGCCACAAACGAAGACGGTGCCGCGGAGACGATCCCGGCACCGTCGTGTTTTTCCCCTAGCTCCCTAGCTCCCTAGCTCCCTAGCCCCTGTAGGAATTTGAGGATTGCTCGGGTAGTCGGAACCGGCTGCTCGACGCAGGGGAGGTGTCCCGCCCCTGGAATCTCCATCAAGCGCGCCCCCGGAATGGCGGTCGCCATCCCCTGAGCGATCGGCGGCGGCGTGATCATGTCTTCCGCCCCGACGACCACGAGCGTCGGGATCCCGGTGAGGGTTTCAAGCAAAGCCGTGCTGTCGGGACGCTCGCGCATCGCCGAGAGCGCGCCGACGATGCCGGAGACGGGCGTGCGCAGGATCATCGTGCGGACCTGTTCGATGATTTCCGGCGAGACCTGCGCGGTGAAAAAGCGCGGCAACATCGCTTCGGCCGCCGCGATGGCGCCCTGTTCGCGCACCCGCCCGATCAGCGCGTCACGCGCCCGGCGGCCTTCCGCACTATCGGCTTCCGCGCGCGTGTCGACGAGGATCAGCCCGCGGACCCGCTCGCGCCAGCGGCGCAAGAACTCGAAGGCGATATAACCGCCCAGCGAAAGCCCGCATAAGACGACCTGGCCTTCGCCGATGGCGTCGAGGATTCCCACCAGGTCCTCGGCGTAAGTGCTCATCGAATAGCCGAGGTCGGGAGCGTCGGACTGGCCCATCCCGCGGAGATCGGGAGCGATGCGCCGGTAGCCGGTCAGGCTGTCGAGTTGATGCTGCCAGATGGTGCGATCGAGCGGAAATCCATGGACGAAGAGGACCGCGGGCCCGCTGCCGCGTTGCTCTACGGCTAGGCGGACGCCATTCACCGAGAGCCGGTCCGCGGGCTCCGTGCTGGGCCGGGTCTGAAAGTATTCGCCCAGCTCTTCCGGA
>DASYPD010000250.1:0-3249 GCA_036007005.1 Gemmatimonadales bacterium | reverse complement strand
CGGGGGCGGCGCGTGCCGCCAGGGAGTCGGGCGACTCCGGCAAGGCCCTCACCTATTACCGGGAATTGCTGCAGCTCGGCACGCATGCGAATGGGCCGCTGCGGCCGGAGCTTGCCGAGGCGGCGAGGGTGGTGGCCCGGGCATCGGCCACCCCCGCCCACAGGCCAGCCGACCGGGGGAGGTCTGCACGCTGAGACGCTCTGACTTCGCATGCCACTGAGCAGGCGGAAGCTCCTCAACCTGCTGCTCGGGGCCGGCGCCGCGGTCGCCGGGCTCGCGCTTGCCGGGTACCATTGGGCAGCCCGGAAGCTCAACCCGGGAACCCCTCTCAGCTATCGGTTTCCTGTTCCGGCTGCCGTGCCCGGACCGCTGGCGCCCACTCCGGCCTGTGTTGACGAGCACGCGACTCCCTCCCCCGCTTCCACCGAAGGCCCCTTTTACAAACCGGATTCTCCGGAGCGCACCATGCTGCGCGACGGGGAGACCATCGGCCGCCCGCTCGCGATCGCGGGCCGCGTGAGGTACCCCGACTGCCGTCCGGTCGAAGGCGCCGTGCTGGATTTCTGGTGCTGCGACGGAACTGGACACTACGACAATGCGGGCTACCGCTTACGGGGACATCAGTTCAGCGATGCCGAGGGGAGCTATCACGTCGAGCTGGTCAAACCGAAAGACTACGCGCTGCTCTGGTTTCACCGCACCGCGCACGTACATGTGAAGCTGCAGGGTCGCGACACCGCACTGCTCACCACCCAGCTCTTTTTTCCTGGCGAGCCACTCAACGCCCGGGACCGCTACATGGACGACCGCTTGCTCATGACCCTCAGCGAGGCGGCCGACGGCTCGTTACTGGGTCACTTCGACTTCGTGCTGGCCCGAGGGCGTCCTGACTAGCCACGCGGGTTACAACTTGTTCAGCCCACGCATCAGCCGGGTAAAGAAGCCGACCGACGCGGCGTAGTCCGCCAGCGCCACCCGCTCGTTGAGGCCGTGGATCCGCTCGCGGTCGCTCTCTCCCATCGGGATCGGCAGGAATCGAAATACGCGGTCGCTGTGCGCTCCCCAGTACTTGGCATCGGTACCGCCCATCACCAGATAGGGAATGACCGGGAGTTGCTCGTGGGGAGCCATCGCCTGGATCGTGCTGCGCAGCAATTGGTACGCCGGCGAGCTGATGTCGGAGACGGGCGACGGGTCGACCTGGACGCTGTCGAGTGGTTGCACCGTGATCTGCGGGTCGGCCACCACCCGCCTGACCCGTTCGATCACCGTGGCACTAGTCTCACCCGGCAGGATCCGGAAATTCACCACCGCGGTGGCGTCGGGCGGCAGCACATTGTCCTTGATTCCGGCCGACAGCATCGTCGGCGCCGTCGTGGTGTGCAGCAGCGCGGCGCCGAGCGGGTTAGCAGCCAAGCTCCGCTGGACCAAGGGAGCGGTGAGCCATAGGTTCGCGACCAGCAGCCTCCGCGGAAACGGCAGGTAGGGCGCCATCGCTTCCACCATGCCGCGCGTCGGTCCCTGGAGCGACGAGGGAAACTGCTGCGCCTCGAGCCGCGCGATTGCCCGGCTCAGCGCACCGATCGCAGTCCGCCCCGTCGGCATGGACGAGTGGCCGCCCTGCGCCGCGGCCGTGAGGCGCAGGCTCAGGTAACCCTTCTCGGCGATCCCCACGATCGCGGCGCGCTGGGTGAGCCCCGGCATCAGGCCCGCCGCCATGAAACCGCCCTCGTCGAGCACCAGCGCCGGCTCGACGCCCTGCGCCACCAGCTTGGCCACGATAGCGCGGGCCCCGTAGCGGCCGCTGACTTCCTCGTCGTGCCCGAACGTGAGATAGATGGTCCGAGCCGGCCGGAAGCCGGTCTGGAGCAGTCCTTCCGCCGCCTCGAGGATCGCCAGCACTGTGGTCTTGTCGTCGAGCGTCCCGCGGCCCCAGACGAACCCGTTGGCGATCTCGCCGGAAAACGGCGCGTGCACCCATTGCGGCAGGTTGGCCTCGGGCACCGGGACGACGTCCATGTGGCCCATCAGCACGACGGGTGCGAGCGTGGAGTCGGCGCCCCGCCAGGTGTAGAGCAGGCTCAAGCCCCCGACCAGCTCTCGGGTCAGCGTGGCGTGGACCAGCGGAAACTCGCTCTCGAGATACTGGTGCAGGCCGATAAACGCCGCGGTATCGATGGAGCCGCCTGAGGCGTAGGACACCGTCGGGAACTTGACCGCGCCGGCGAGTCGTTGCGCTGCTGCCAGCGTATCCACGGCGATCCCCGTGGTCGTATCCCCCGCCGTCGTGGTTGCGGGCCTGGCAATGCGCACGGTACGGATGACCATGATGGCGAGCAGCACCAGCAGGATCAGCCCGAGCAGACTCAGTAAGCGCCTTCCCATCATGCTGCTCCTCTAATGAAGGACTGCCCGGGCGAAGAGACCGCATGGTGCGATTAACACGCAAAACCGAGCGACTGTTCTCGGCTCGAATATACCGGGCTTCACTGAGCCCGCTAGCCATGCATAGATCCTCTGGCAGCGTTGCCCGCTGCGGTCCCTGCTTGCGGATTTCCCCGCCAGATCGCACACTTGCTGTCCCAATCCGAGGGCGGCATGTGGGCACTGACTCGAAAACCAATCGCAGCCCTTGCGCTCATGCTCGCCGCCTGCGCGAGGACCACCGTTCCACCCGCCATCTCACCGGCGGGTCCGGCGGGAACCCTAGCGCAGATCTACTTCTGGCGCGCCAGGCCTGGGAAGCTTGCCGAGTACAGTCGCTACGTGCGCGACGTCGCTGAGCCCATCGATCGGGAAGCTCAACGCCGCGGCGCCTTCCTCGCGGTCACCACCTACGTCTCGCGCGACTCCGCCACCCCCTGGAGCCACATGCGGGTGTTCATCCTGCGCGACTCCGCCCAGCTCATCGCGCTCGGCCCGGCACTCGACAGCGCCGGCATCCGCCTGGAGCCCGATTCCGCCAAGCGCCGGGTGCGAGGCGAATACGCCGCCACGCTCCGCGACCGCGTCGGCAGCCTGACCGTGGAGTTGCTGCGCGCGCCTTGAGGTGACGCCACCGCCCCGGCCTCCGCGCGCCGCCCGTGGCCTGTTGCGGCCCTTCGCACAGGCCGTATCTTGATTGAACCATGACCACCAAACTCGAGAAGCCGTTGCGCCGGGAGATCGTGATCGAGGGGGAGCCCTACGTCCTCACCATCGCGCCCGAAGGCCTCAAGCTGACCCGCAAAGGGCACCGCAAGGGGCAGG
>DASYPD010000249.1:0-5104 GCA_036007005.1 Gemmatimonadales bacterium | reverse complement strand
AGCAAGATATCGAGCGGATCGGGCAGCAGCGCCTCATAGTCCCGGGCGGCCTGCTCGCGATCGGGGCGCTCGGCCTCCATGCGATGGACCTGGGCCGTGGCGAGCGAGACGCGCGAGAGGAGGGTTTCCCGCGCCAGACGGTAATTGCTCTCGGGATGATCAGGGGGCACGGCGCGCTCATCCCCGAAAAAAATCGTGACCGAGCGCCAGGAAATTCCCGGCAGTTCGGCCAGCCCAGCATACACTGAACGAACAGTGGAACCGCCGGTGAGCGCCAGCGTGCAACGTTTTCCGCTCGCGCTCGCCTCGCGAATCGCAGCGCTGATCCACTGGGCGGATCTCGCCGCTAGGGCCGCCGGGTCTTCCGTGATGATCCGCTCAGCGGTCATGACGGAATCATAACCCGGACTCGCCCGCCGAACTCCCGCAGATTGCCCGTTCAGGACCTCATGAGCTCGTGCGGTTGCAGCGCAAGCCATTGTCCCACCCGGGTTTCGACTCTCGGCTGGGGTGGTATGTCGATTGCACTGGAATGTTCCGCGCGCGTTAGAGCGCGATGCGTTCACCGAACAGGCACACCCGGAGCGATCCGGGGTCGCAAAGCCAGGGGTCTCTCGGAGACAGCCCGGCCGCCGAAGGAACGTGGCCCACCATGCACGGCTCCTCCGGTCCAACACACACCTTGGAGGAAGCTGTGCGATCAAATCATCTGTTCCGTTCGTTTCTGTTTCTTGGCGCCTTCGGTGCAGCCGTTTCCGCCTGCTCCACCGAGACCGCGGGTCCAGGCGGCGACTCTGCCGCGCTCGTGGTATACGGGGCCGGGGCTGCCGCTTCAGGCGCTCCGCTGGCCTCGGATGCGCCAGACGGCGCGCTCTGGGGCCCGGCGGCATCGGTCACGATCCACCTCTACGCGCTCTGGATCAGCAACAGCGCCAACTGTTCCAATCCCGTTCTGGTGCAGCAGCATCCGGCGGCCGGAGTGGACAAGGATTTCATGCAGCACCCGGTCCTCTTTCAGGGCACGCCCGCCAACGGCTCCTATCAGTGCGTCATGCTCCAGATGTCCGACGTGCTGCGTATGAAGCCGGCGACTTCGTTCGGTTCCTGTGTCGCAAACCTGGAATACAGCGGCGACATCTATCGTGAGGGAGAGACCGACTGGGTTGATGTCGACCTCAATTCGGTCGTCGGCACCGGCACCGACGAAGCACCGGTGGATGACCACGTTACCATCTTCATGACGCGGAGCCCGGAGGCAGCCATGGCCCGCGGCATCAGCTCCAATCAGATCGTGGAGCTGGGCTCCAACCTCATCGTACCCGGCCAGAGCACCTTCGTGATGGATGCCTCGAACGCCGTGCTCTCGTGGGGCGGGAGCTGCGGGCTGGAGAAGCCGGAAATCTCCTTTCATTGATCGGTGTGTGCGGTAAGCGGTGAGTGGTAAGCGGTAAGCGGACAGCGGTAAGTGGTGAGTGGTAAGCGGTGAGCGGTGGGTGGTGGTTCGCGGAGAGTTACCCGCTTACCGCTCACTGCTCACCGCTTACCTTTCAACATGCTGAGCCTCACCTTCCTGGGCACCGGCGCCGCCTGCCCCACCGTGGACCGCAACGTCTCTTCCCTCGCGCTGCAACGCGAAGGGGAGACTTTGCTGTTCGACTGCGGCGAGGGGACCCAGCGCCAGATGATGCGCTACGGCGTGGGGTTTTCCTTCAAGGAGATCTTCCTCAGCCATTACCACTCCGATCATTTTCTCGGCGTGATCGGCCTCTTCCGGACGATGGGGCTCATGGACCGCAAGGAAGGCGTCACGCTCTACGGACCGAAGGGAGCCCAGCGGATCCTCTCCGCCGCGCTCAGCATCGGGATCGAGCGCACCAAGTTTCCCGTCGAGATCGTCGAGGTGAAGCCGGGCGACCGCCTCGAGCGGGCCGAGTACGAGCTGGCTGTCTTCGAGACCGAGCATCGCGCCGATACGGTGGGGTACGCGCTGATCGAGCGTGACCGGTTGGGCCGCTTCGATCCCGAGCGCGCGCGCGAGCTCGGCATCCCGGAAGGCCCGCTCTGGGGACAGCTCCACAAGGGCAATCCCGTGCTGCTCCCGGATGGACGCCGGATTACCCCGGACCAGCTTGTGGGGCCACGGCGGCCGGGTCGCACGGTTGTTTATACGGGCGATACGCGTCCCCATCCGGCCGTGACTGCCGCGGCGCGGGGCGCGGACCTGCTGGTGCACGAGGCGACTTTTGGCGAGGACGAGCGTTCGCGCGCCGTGGAGACCGGCCACGCCACCGCCAGGGAAGCCGCCGAGGTGGCGCGCGCGGCAGGGGTGCGCCGCTTAGTGCTCACGCATATCAGCCCGCGCTATACCCGTGATGCTCCGGAATTGCTCGCGGAAGCCCAGGCGGTCTTCCCGGAATCGCTCGTGGCGCGGGACGGCTTGACGCTCGAGGTCCCGTTTCCCGATCGCTCTGCTTGACAGCCGCCGCGCCCGAGAGCCTATTAGCCGCGGCCCCTTCTCCGGGATGAGTGATGCGAACGCTGCTCGTTTTTCTTGCTGCCGGTCTTGTCGGCACGAACCTCACCGCGCAGGCCCCCAAGCATCCGCTCGACGGGCTCTCCGCCCGGGAGCACTGGGCCATCTACGACGCGCTGATCGCGTCGGGCAACACCGACTCCACGACCCGCTACCTCTACGTCGCGCTGCACGAGCCGCCCAAGGCCGAAGTGCTCGCCTGGAAGCCCGGACAGCCCTTCCGGCGCGAGGGTTTCGTGCATCTGTTCCAGGATGCCAAGGGGTATGAGGCCGTGGTGGACATCGCCGCCAAGAAGCTGCTCTCCTGGCGCGAGGTTCCCGGACGGCAGTACATGGCCGTCGCAGGCGAAGAAGAGACCGTCAATGAGCTGCTGCTCAAGGATTCGCGGGTGCGCGAGGCGATTCGCCGCCGCGGAATCAGCGATTTTACCCACGTCAACTGCTACCCGCAGAACGAGGGCTATTTCGACCTCCCCGAGGAGCGCAACCATCGCGTGATGCGGGCCGTCTGTGGCAGCGAGCGCGGCCGCTACACCGGCTTCGGCGAGAGCTTCGAGGGTCTTGTGGTGATCGTGGACCTCACCGACAAGAAGATTCTCCGGGTGATCGATACGGGCGTGCGGCCATCGAGCGGCCCGGTGGGCGAGTATGACGCCGAAACGATCGGGCCTCCCCGCGAGATCAAGACCCCCCTCGCCGTGAGCCAGCCGATGGGGCCTTCGTTCACGCTGGAGGGCCAGGAGGTGAGCTGGCAGAACTGGAAATTCCATTTCAGGGTCGATGCGCGGCGTGGCATCGTACTCTCGCTGGTGCGCTACAGCGACGCCGGTCGCGACCGTTCGGTGCTCTATCAAGGCTCGCTATCGGAGCTCTTCGTGCCCTACATGGATCCCGAGGAGCCCTGGGGCTATCAGAGCTACTTCGATCTGGGCAGCTATCCCTCGGTGATGGGTGGGGTGGCGAGCAGCCTGGAGCCCGGGCTCGACTGCCCGACGAACGCGGTCTACTTCGATGCGGTGGTGGCTTCCGAGAAGGGGCTTCCGCGCCAGCGGATGCGCGCGGCCTGTCTCTTCGAGCGGCTCACCGGAGATCCCGCGTGGCGGCACGCCCGCGAGAACAACCGCGTAGTCGAGAGCCGGGTCCAGCGGGAGCTCGTGCTTCGCATGTTCATGACGGCGGGGAACTACGACTACTTGTTCGATTGGGTCTTCGAGCAGAACGGCTCGCTCAAGCTGAACGCCGGCGCCACCGGCATGGATCAGACCAGGGGCGCCAAGTCGCGCGATGCCAGCGGCGAGACGGACGACGACAAGTACGGCCGCTTCATCGCCCCGTTCCTGGTCGGCGTCAACCACAGCCATTTCTTCTCCTTCCGGCTCGACCTGGATGTGGACGGACCGGCTAACACGCTGATGGTGGACCGGCTTACCACCGAGCGGCTGCCGGAATCGAGTCCCCGGCGCAGTCTCTGGAAGGTGGTCTCGACGCCCGCCCGCACCGAGAGCGAGGGCATGCGGCATTCCAGCATGAGCGAGCCGGAGCTCTGGCGGGTGATCAACCCCAACGTGCGGGGACCCTATGGCGATCCGGTGGGCTACGAGATCGCCGGGGCCCATGGGGCGATGACGCTGCTGTCCCCGGACGATTACATGCAGAAGCGCGCGGGATTCACCAACCACACTTTATGGGTGACGCCGCAGAATCCCGCTGAGCTCTTCGCTGCGGGAGACTATCCGAGTGTGAGCACCGCGGGGGACGGGTTGCCCAAGTGGACCTCCGCGAATCGGGCCATTGCCAATACCGATCTGGTGCTGTGGCTGACGCTCGGTTTTCACCATGTGCCGCGCCCCGAGGATTGGCCCGTCATGCCGGCGGTCTGGCACAGCATCGAGCTCCGGCCGGTCGGTTTCTTCGCTCGGAACCCGGCGATCGATCTGCCGAAAGTGCCCTAGTGAAGCACCTCGAAGCGGCGGCTTCACCGGCACGGTGACCTTCAACGTCTCAGGTATCCCCTGAGCGTGACCGCCGGGAGCCCCAGCCTCGGCCGATGATGCAGCCCAGGTCCTTGGCCCCTTGCCGGAACAGAATTTGCGGTGTATCTTGACTGCAATTAGAGCGGTGGTAGCTGAGTTGGGAGGGGCATAGGTCTTCGACCCCCCGCCCGGTCAGTTACAACCGCTCGATGCGTTTTGGGGCCCTCGGGGTTCGGTCTGGTCTGCCTTGAGGGCGGCGATTAGCTTACCGCGCCGATCTGAGGGGGCTGTAGCTCAGCTGGGAGAGCGCCGCGTTCGCAATGCGGAGGTCAGGGGTTCGATCCCCCTCAGCTCCACTGAAAAACTGCCCCTTGGTGTAACTGGCAACACGCCTGACTCTGGATCAGGAGAGTCCTGGTTCGAGCCCAGGAGGGGCAACCTTGAAGCGCGACACTGGTCTAACCGGTGTCGCGCTTCGCCTATCTGCAGGGGGTGAGTGAGTGACTGAGTGAGTTATCAGGGCCCAAGGGGCCGCTCAGACGCTTGCCTCGAGTTTCCGGCCTCTCCGAGGAAGGGAATTACCTTGATTGCGAACTGC
>DASYPD010000248.1:0-5611 GCA_036007005.1 Gemmatimonadales bacterium | reverse complement strand
GCGGCCGACGATGGGACGACGATGCGTTCGGCAGGGGATGGACAGTACATCTTCAATCTCTCCACCAAGCGCAGTCAGTTCAACACCGGACAGGATCTGAGGGCTGGCATTTATCAATTGACGATTTCGGCGTCGTCGCCGAGCGAATTCGCGGACGTTGTGGTGCAATTCTCTATCCGCCAATAGGACTTGACGGGCGAGTGCGCGAGGCGTGCTAAGAATCCGGCGATATCACGTCAAGGAACCAGGGGCGCCGGCAGGTGTCGCTTCACCCAATCGACCCAGAGCCGGAATCGCTCCTTCGCGTTGACCGGGTCGGCCGACGCGTGGGTGCGACCGCTGAAGCCGATGAACTCCGTCTCGACCCCGTTGTCCTTGATCGCACGGTAGAGCGCGAACGCCTGGGTGGGCGGCACTCGGAAGTCCTCCAGGTTGGCCATGACCAGCGTCGGCGTCTTGATCCGGGTCGCGTAGCTGATGGGAGATTGCTCGCGGTAGGCCTTGGCGCGCCCGTCGGTCCAGGGCGAGCCCCCGAAGGCGTAACGGATCGTCACGCTCCCGTCGCCGAAGTTGTACATGTCTTCCCAGTCGGTAACCGGCGCTCCGGCCATCGCCGCCTTCCACTCGTCCGGATAGTTCCCGATCAGCCAGCTGGTCATGAAGCCGCCATACGACCAGCCGGTCACGGCGGTCCGGCTTCGGTCTACATAAGGACGCGCGCGCAGCATGGCGACGCCGGCCATCACGTCGCGGCCCGGCCCGGCGCCCGCATCGTTCAGGATCGCGGCCTGATAGGCGTTTCCCAGATTGTCGCTGCCGCGATAGTTGGGCTGAAAGACCAGCCAGCCCTCCGCGGCCATGAGCTGGGCTAGGCCGTTGAAGGAGAGCTTCGACGCGCTCGTCGGTCCCCCGTGAATCAGCAGCACGAGGGGATACTTCTTGTCCGCCGAGAAACCGGGTGGATAGGCGAGCACGCCGTCCGCTTCGAATGAATCGGACTTCCAGGTCACCCGCTCCAGCTTGCCCCACGCGATCTGCCCCGCCCAGCCGTTGAAATCGGTCAGCCGCCTCGGCTTGGCTTCGGGGGTGTCCAGCACGTAGAGCTCCGAGGGCCGCTCGGGCGCGGTCGCGGTGAAGGCGATGACGGGACTCTTCGTGGCGACGGTGATGTCATAGCCGAAGGCGCCGTTGATCACGAGGTTGCCGGTGTCCAGGCGTCGCGGAGCGCCCTCGAGCGGAGCGACCCAGGCGCCCACACCGGTGCGGTCGTTGCCGACCACCAGCAGTGCTTTCCCGTCGGGGAGCCACTGCGCTCCAAACAGGTTGCGATCGAGCGCGCGGGTTATGCTGCGCCCTTCCCCGCCGCTCGCGGGCGCGACGTACACCTCGTTGAGCCAATTCAGGTCATAGCGACCGTCGCGCGGGTACCAGTAGGCCACCGCTTTGCCATCCGGGGCAAAGACCGGGTTGTTCTCGAACCGCCGCGCCGAGGTGAGCGGGCGAAGCGCGCCGGTGGCAAGCTCAAGCAGCTGCACGTGCACCGAGTCGAGCCGGCCCGACTGGGGCGCCACGACCTGCGCGAAGGCGATGGTCTTGCCGTCAGGCGACCAGGAGAGTCCGGAGGGCGGGCTGCCCGGTGGCAGCACGAACTCGAGCGTCCAGCTGCCGCGAGTGAGCCGGCGAGGCGCGGAGCCGGCGAGCTCGACCAGCCAGATGTGCTGCGGTTGGATGGTCTCCCGGAGAAACAGGTCCTGGTCGCCGACCTTAAAGGTCGTAAGGAATTTCTCTTCGCCCTCGCGCTTGGGAGCCTCGTCCGCGGCGGCAAAGGCGATCGCGGCGCCGTCGGGCCGCCAGCTGAAGTGTTCCACCCCTGTGGGGTGCGAGGTCAGCCTACGGGTTTCCCCACCCCCCATCGGCAGGAGCCAGATCTGCATCCGGCCCGCGCTGTCTGGGGAGAGGAAGCCGAGCAGCTTCGCGTCGGGCGAAAAGCGCGCGCCGGCCACGCTTTTGCGCTCGAAGGTGAGCTGGCGGGTGGCGCCGCTCGCCACGTCCACGGCGTAGAGCTCGGATTCGTTGTGGTCGTTGGAGTAGTTGGGCCGGGTGACCGTGAGGACCGCGGTCCGCCCGTCGGGTGCGAGCTCGACGCTACCCACTCCGACAATCCGCCGCATCCCGTCCAGAGTGAAGGGCTGCTGCGCGGCGAGCGGCGCCGTGACGAGGGAGCCGGCGGCGAGTGGGACAAGGACGAGCAAGCGAATCGTCGCCATGGATACCGGCTCAATGAGGGGGTTACGAATAGGGATTTCCTTCTCCCGCTCGAAGCTACGGAGTGGTGGGCGCGACGTCCACCGGCGCCGCGGGGCAGCGGGGGGGGGGGAGAAAAGCTCCCGGCTTAGCTCTGAGGCTCCCCCGGCCCTAACCCGGGGCGATCGCGGCTCTGGGCCAGCAGTCGCTCGGTGAAGTCGAGGCGTTCCTGAAGCTCCCCGAGCTGAGTGGACTGCTGATCCAGGGTGGCTTGGGCGTCGTCCAGCGCTGCCTCGTGCTGCGCGAGTTGCTCCCGGATCTGCCCGAGCTCGGATTGCGCTTTGCGCCCGCCGATGGCTGCGGCGATCGCCCGCGCCACCAGCACCAGCGTGGTGCCGAACATCGCCAGCGCCACCAGGAAAACGGTTTCTCTCATGGTCTGCGATAGCTCCAGGGGTAGGCCGGGAAATCTACCGCTTATATTCGCTTCACACTGGAGCCCCCCCTGAGAGCCATCACGTGTTCGCTGCTCAGCCTCGGTCTGGCGGCCCTTCCCACCGCGCTGCTCGGTCAGCCCTGAAGCTTATGGAACCTTGCTGGTCCGGAACTCCTGCAATCGGGCCGAGAGGAACGCCGTCGCTTCGTCCAGCAGGTGCGGATCCTCGAGGTCGATTCCGAAGGCCTGCCGCACCGCCGCGGTGGGCGCGGCACGATAACCCGCGGAGAGCAGCGCCACGTAGCGGGCCCCGAAGCCCGCCGGATCGTGCTGGTAGCGCTCGAACAGCTTGAGCGACAACAACCCTGAGTACATGTAGTTGAACAGGTAGAGCGGGTCCTCGTAGAGCAGCCGCGCCGTGATCCAGCGCGCGCGCACCTCCGGCCGGGTTTCCCCCGCAATGCTGTAGGCCGTATCGACCCGGCTGGTGAGGCTGTCCAGGTCGTCGGCGCCGAGCCGGCCGCCGCTCGATGCGAAGGCACGGTAGATGGACTGCTCCAGGTCCGCGTCCTGCGCGCCGTGGAACAACTCCATCGCCAGGTTCAGGAACTGCCCGAGATAGCCGCGCCGGCGCCGCGGGTTAGTCTCTTTCTCGTACAGCGAGTTCGCGAGCACCAGCTCGCTGAACAGCGCGTAGGCCTCGCTCAGGTAGGGCGCGCCTCGCGCATACACGCCGGGCACCCGGTGCAAGCTCACCAGCTGGTTCTCCACCGCGTGCCCCGCCTCGTGCGCCAGCCGGGAAACGTCCCCGTAAGTCCCTCCGAAAGTTTCCAGGTAAATCGTGCTTGCCAGGCCAGGATAACCCGCCGCCCCGCCGCCCCCGGCCCGGTTGGCTCCTCCCGAGAGGTCGACCCGCCCGCTTGCGGGATCGAGCAGCGAAGCCAGCTCCCTGGCGTACTCCGCATTCCCGAGCGGGGCCAGCGCCGCCTGGATCAGCTCGGCCGCTTGTCCCACGCTGTACCGCAGCGGCGTCAGCGGTGTCGTGGGCCGGGGCTCTTGCGCGAGGTCCCGCGCGGCGCGCTGAAACTCCCGGTACAGCCGCGCGGCCGGACGCACCCGCTCCAGCAGTCCCAGCAGCTCCGGGGTCGAGAGCCATGCCGCCTGGTAGGCCTCGTCCGGCGCGTCCTGGTACCCGCGCAGCCGGGCCAGCTCGTTCTTTGCGCGCAGCGTGCCGCTGAGCGCCACCGCGTAGAGATCCCGCTGCTGCCCATAACCCGCCCAGAGCCGCCGGATCCCCTCCGCGCGCAGCGCCGAGTCGGGCAGCGCGGCGATCGCCGCCCGGTCGCGTAACACGCCCAGCTCGCCCGTCGGGGTGCGCAGCGTGCCGAAATCGGTGCGCGCGATCAGCCGGTGATAGAGTGCGAGCGGCCCGTCCTGCGCGAGCGGCGCCAGCTTCGCCAGCAGGCCCTCCTGTTCTGACGGCAGAATGTGGCTGCGCGCCCGCCGCACCGATTCGATCGCGAAGCGATACTCCGCCAGTGCGGGAAGCGTCCGGGTCCAGGCGGCGAGCGTCGCGTCGTCCAGCCTCAGCAACGCGTTGTGGATCACGCTGGTCGCCGCGTCCAGCCCGGCCTCGAGCGCACTCTGCGCCTGCGCGCTGGCGTCGTCGAGCGTGTTGAGCTGGGTCTGGAGGTACAGGTAGATGGTGTGCCGCTTCGATTCCATCCGGACGCTGTCGGCCAGCCGCAAGACGCGCAGCAACGCGGCCGGCGAGCCTGGCCGGGCGCCGCTGGTCCGCAGCGCCGTTTCCCGCTGCTGCAGGTGGGTCCGCTCCGCCAGCTCGGCCGCCGGCGACACGAAGAAGTACCGGGCCAGGTCGAAGCGGTACGCGGCGCTGGTATCGGCCGCGGGAAGACCCGAGAGCACGAGCGCGGAGAGCAGCAGGCTGGTCATGCCGTGAAAGCTTGCCGATCCGCCCCCATATGTCCAATATTATTTGATGACCATTGCCAGACGATTCTGATATGGGGGCGAGCGTGGAGCTCCGCCAGCTGCGCTACTTCATCGCGGTGGCCGAAGAGCTCAGTTTCACCCGCGCCGCGCGCCGGCTCGGCATGGCCCAGCCGCCCCTGAGCCAGCAGATCCGCCGGCTGGAGCAGCTCGTCGGAGTGCGCCTGTTTCGGCGCGTGCCCAGCGTCGCCCTCACCGAGGCGGGCGTGGTCTTCCTCGAATCCGCCCGCCGCACCCTGGCCCAGTTGGCCCTCGGCGTCGACAATGCGGGGCGGGTCGGGCGAGGTGTCGCGGGCCGGCTGACCGTCGGGTTTGCTTCGTCGGTGGTGTTCACCGGATTGCCGCAGGCCTTCCGCGCGTTCAGCACCCGCTATCCCGAGGTGGAGCTCGAGCTGCGGGAAATGCATTCCGGGGCGCAGCTCGCGGCGCTGCGCGCCGGCACGATCGACGTGGCGCTGCTGCGGGAATCGCCGAGCGACGCGGAGCTCGAGATGGAGGTGGTGTTCCGGGAGCCTTTCGTCGCCGTGCTGCCGCGGCGCCACCGCCTCGCGGCTCGATCGAGCCTGGCGCCCCGTCAGTTGGCCAGCGAGCCGTTCATCCTATTTCCCCGCGAGCTCGCGCCTACGCTGCACGATCAGATCTCGGCGGTGTGCCGGGCAGGAGACTTCTCGCCCCAGGTCAAGCACGAGGCGCTCGAGTGGTTCACCGTCACGGGGTTGGTCGGGGCGGGCCTGGGGGTTTCCATCGCGCCAGCTGGGCTCGCGCGGCTGCGCTGGCGTGGGGTGGTCTATCGGCCGATCAAGCCGGTGGAGGTGCAGACCTCGATCGTGCTGTGCCGCCGGCGGGAACCCAACCGGGGAGTCGTGGAGTTGTTCGTGGAGCTGCTGCGTCATGTAGGGGGCTGACGCGAATTCTTTCGTC
>DASYPD010000247.1:0-1929 GCA_036007005.1 Gemmatimonadales bacterium | reverse complement strand
CGGGACTGCAACTCAAAGAGGTAGCCGCCGTCTCCCGCCCGGTGGATCGGCCGGGGTCCGAAGTTGGGGAATCCGAAGAGTGCAGGGAGCTCGAGGACCGCATGGCGCAGGTCGATCCGATCCCCGCCGCGCCAGGCGGCGATGCCGCGCTCGAGTCGCGCTTCCAGCGCGCGGATCGAATCCACCGAACTGCCGAGGACGGCGTAGGCGGCGAGTCGCATCGCCGGGACGGCCAATGTCGCCGAGACATTGACGGCCTTCCCGGACGGAGCGCCGAAAACGTGCGCCGGCGCGCCTCGCTCGAGCAGCGCGGTGAGCGTGCCGAGCTTTCCCAGGAGTCCTGCGAACGGGGCCAGTCGCATTGCCTGCGCGGCGGTGGGGTCGTGCCCCTTGGCCAGGACAGATTCCGCGAGTGCTCTCGCGCCGGCGCAGTCCAGCAGCTTGACCCGCATCCGGATCTCGATGGAGGCGAGCGCGAAGCTGTCCGCCGCAGTGCCGCCCTTGAGCGAACGTGCCCGCTGGGTCGCGCGCAGCGCCGACTCCTCGGTTGCGCCCGTGAGCTGCCCCGATCGCTCCAGTGCCAGCGCGCGAGCGCGCCATGCGGCCCGGCTTTCCGGGAATGCCGCGATCCAGCTCCGGCTGATCTGCTCCATCGTTCGTCTGCTCTTGGCCAAGGCTGCCTCGAATCCGGCGGGTCGCGGAAGCCCTCTCACCGACGTGAGCTCGGCGAATCGCCGCGGGACGAAACTCAGGGTATCTCTTTCGAGACCGGGAAACCCCGCCATCTCGGCGTTGCCCGCCACGGATAACCGTCCTCTGCGATACTGCCCGATGTGACTGTACAACACCCCATCCAGCCGAGCCCAGATCATCTCCTGGAAGGCGCGATGCGCCGCCGGCACCAGCGCCAGCGCCTTGAGATACGCGTCGAGCGCCGCCTGATAGCTGCTCCGGAACCGGAAGCCGGTTGGGCTGCTGCGATCGGTGAGCACCAGCTCATCCTGCTGCTGGCATTCTCCCAGCCCGAACCAGGCCATGAAATCCCGCGCGTCCCGCTTGATCAGCTCGCGATATTTCGCGCAGCTCTCCACGTAGCGCGCGTCGGCCAGGTCCACCAGCGCCGCGGCTTCCAGTCGGTCCGCCGCCGGTAACCCGCTGCTCGAATCCGCCGCGCGTTGCGCGAAGCCTCGCCAGGCCTCAGCCGGACGGCTGCGCCACTCGGAGACCTGCGCCAGCTTGAGATTCGCCCAGCCGAACCCCGCGTCCGCCGCCAGCGCCGCTTCGAAGCGCTCCTGCGCCGTGGACAGGTCCCACTGTCTGAGCGCCGAATCGCCTTGCGTGTAGGCCCGCAGCGCCGCGAACGAGCGCGTGCCGCTCGCAACCCCGCCTGCCGTTCCACCCCCAACGAGCGTATCGATCGCCGATGCGAACCGCGCCGAAACATCGGCGCCGCCCTCGCTCGGAAACTCGATCAGACTCTCCTTGCTCGCCTTGCCCGGCCGCCGGACCCCGTAGACGTACATCCGCACGTACGTCTTGCCCCCGAGCTCATAGACCTCGCCCCAGAGCAAGCGCCCTGCTCTCAGCATCCTCGTCACGGTGAGGGCTTCGTCGAGGTTACGGGGCAGCGCGCCGCGTCGCTGCAGCAGGTTGCTCACGTTGAGCGAGTTCACCTTGGCGATATCGGGCCAGCGGCTCAGCGCGTCGTACAACATCGTGGCGCAGAGATCGCCGTTGAGCGCGCGGGGCGCCACCGAGCCCCGGTGCAGGAGCGGCAGCACGACGTAGGTGTCTTCCTCCAGCGCCACCGCCGGACGCAGGATTCGATACGCGCCAAAGCCCAGCGCTCCGGCCACCGCGACCACCGTGACGACAAGGGCCGGTCTTGCCCAGCGCCGCTGCCGCACCGGCAGCGGCACCGGTCGTCCC
>DASYPD010000246.1:0-6411 GCA_036007005.1 Gemmatimonadales bacterium | reverse complement strand
CCGGCGTCGTCGACCCCGCTGCCACTGGTATTGATGGAGACGGCGTGATAACCCGCCTTGGCGAGCCGGTCCGCGAAAACGGGGAACATGCCCCAATCTTTGAAGCCCTTGAACCCATGCAGGATGACGACCGCGGGACCGGGCGCATGCTCGGAAGGCGAACGGACATCAATGAGAATGTCCCCCACCCGGCCCGGCAGGGTGAGACTCATCCGCCCGGCAGACCCTGGGGACGCTGTGTCGTGAGGCCGGCGCCGTAGCGGCAGGACTCCACGTATTCCAGCGCGGCCTTGGCGCAGGCGGCGGCTCTGCGCTCCATGGCAGGATAGAGCACCGAGGCTTCCTCGCCGACAGCCACATAGCAACTGGTCGCGATATCGCGCGGCGCGAGACGCTTGCAGAGCGCGATGCCGTCGTCGGTATTGGCCGTCACGTCCACGAAATTCTTGACGAGCCCGACGAAGCAGAAGGGGCGATACTGCAGCGCGCCGAGCGAGCAATCGTGAATGGCGGCGGCGGGATCACGGGCGGTCACGCCACTCACGTAGGTCCCGATGCCCTGATAGCACCAGCGGCGCCAGAGCTCGGGAGCGCGATCACAGACGGAGGCCACCTTGGCGAAATCGAGACCCGTCACTTCGGCGATGAGTCCGGCCTGCATCTGATAACACGCGCGTTGATAGCGCTCGCCCAGTGCCGAACAGGGATAAAGGGGATCGCTGCGATCACGCACCTTGAAAGCCGGCCAGGTATCGGCCACCGCCGCGGGGTGGCTCATCTGAGCGTGATCCATCGCCGCGTGATCCATCGCGCCCGTCACCGCGCCGGGCGGGGCGGGGACATGCGGGTGATGTGACTGGCCCCGGCCACCGACGATGAATTCCATGAAGGCACCGCCGTAACAGGACTCGCTGTCCCACCCATTGCCCAGCATATCACAGCCCGTGAGGGCATGCGGCAGGTTCATCGTATAGGTCTGCACCAGGCCGTGGCCGATCCCGTGCACGCACTGGAAGTGCAACCAATTGTTGTCTTTGATGCCCGGGGTTGTGCGGCAGAGACTCGCCACGCTCGCGCTGTCGGTGCCGCGATAGGCGAAAAAGGCCTGGATCACACCGTGGTAGCAGCCCGACTGGAAAATCTCGTTGCACTGGAGATACACCGCGCCGATATCCTTGTCGGGCGTCCAGGCGTTGATGCCGATGATATGACTGTAATCATGCCCGTAGCGCCGGATCTCCGGATCCCGCTCGCCGAGCAACGCCAGCGCACCCATGGCGAGGCGCAGCTGGTCGTGGCGCACGAGCTGGAGCAAGAAGTCTTCATAACAGCCCCGACGACTCTTGCTCCAGAGCAAGCGGCAGCGCCGGGCGGCGAGCTCGGCGACAGCGACCGAGTCCTGCTCGGCGATGGCCTGGCCAAGGCGGCCGGGAAATTGCGGAAGCGGCAGGCCAGGAAGCGCGGCGCCCTGGACTCGGAAATACGCTCCGGCGCCGGCAAGAGCGGCCCCGACAACAAGAATGGTCAAGCCAAGCTTGCGAATCATCGATATTATAGTAGTCGTCTTCATCCCGGAGACGTAGCTCTGCGCACCACAGATCCGACTCTGGTTGCCGCAAGCCGCGCCATCGCGACACAACGCGATGCAATGGTGCAACAGTGGATCGCCTGGCTCGGTGACCGATTGACAGCCACCAGCGTCATTCCACCGGCTCTGGTCATTCGCGAGCTCTCCCTGCTCATCGATGTTTTCGCCACCATGGTGGGTCCGCTGCGGCGAGAAACGAAAGCGATCTGGAGTCGGGTCGCGGAGGAGTACGGCCGGCATGCAGCCATTCGCGGGCTCGCCGCTGGCGAAGTGGTGGAGGAGATGCAGTACCTGCGCGAGCTGCTGATCCGCTATCTCGCGCCGGCGATCGCGGCGCTGCGTCCCCGCCAGGGGATGGCGCTGCTGCTGCGGCTCAACCGGCTGGTCGATCGCGGCGTCGCGATGGCGGTAGTGGGCTATACCGACGAACTGGCAGCCAGTCTGTTGCCGGAATCGGAGGAGGCGGCCACCGGCCGGCGCACGCCGGATCCCGTCGAATTGACGCTCGCGCTCGACGCCCTGCGCGCCGAGCTGACCCGCACCATCTCGGTTCCCGCTCCCGCCGTCAGCTAGACACTTCCGCAACCGCGCGGGTGATTCGGTCACCCCGCGCGGAGAAGCGGTGAGGTCGCACGCCGGCTCTTCGCGAAGATGGATTCGCGATGCTGCCCGGCGATCTGCTTCCCTCGATTCGACGGCTGGAGGACCTGCCCCGGCTGGCGGCGGCGCTCGGCTACACTCCGCTGTGGCGGGAGCTGCCGACGGATTGCTTTCGGGGGGTTTCGGCGGCAGCGGTAGTGGCGCGGCAGGGCGAGTTCGAGTGGTATGGACTCTCGGGCGCGCGGGAAGGCGCTGCATCGCGCGCAGCCCGCAGCCTGCGGGCCCGCGGCATTCCAGCAGCGGTGCTGGGACTCGAAGCCGAGCGGCGCCATCTGGTGGTCGCGGCGGCGGACGCGCCCGCGCTCGAGCTCTCGCTCGAACGGCCGGGGCAGCTCGAGCTGGCGCGACTGCTGCGTTGCGCGGCGCGCCCGGGTGAGCTCGCGCTGGCGGCCGCGTACCGAATCGCCGAAGCGCTCGCCGGGCGCGGCGTGGACGAGCGGTTCTTCGCCGGCTTCCGCCGCACGCTGCAGAACCTGATGGCGGCGTTGCCGGCGCCGATGCCGACGGCCGACCGGCATGCTCTGGCGCTGCTCCAGCTCACCCGCATCCTCTTCCTGTACTTCATCGAAGCCAAAGGCTGGCTCGGCGGGCGGCCGCGCTTTCTGCGCGACGAGGTGGACCGCTGCCTGAGCGAGCGCCGCTCCCTGCACCGCGATCTGCTCAATCCGGTTTTCTTCGGCACGCTGAATCGGCCGTTCGCCGAGCGCAGCACGCTGGCCCGCCGCTTTGGCGACATCCCGTTTCTCAACGGCGGCTTGTTCGAACCGCATCCGCTCGAACGGCGCTGGGCGGTGACCCTTCCAACGCCCGTGCTGCGGGACGCCTTTGATTCGCTGTTCGAGCGCTTTCATTTCACGCTGGTCGCCGATTCGGGAGAAGCCATCGCGCCGGACATGCTGGGCCGGGTGTTCGAAGGGGTGATGGAGCCGGAGGAGCGGCATGCCACCGGCAGCTATTACACGCCGGCAGCCCTGGTCGAGGCGGTGGTGCGCGAGGCTCTCGTCGTGTGGCTCGAGCGGCGCGCCCGCGTCGCGCCCGCGGAGGCTCGCCGGCGCCTCGACGATCCGGACCTGCAGACGCGGCGCCGGCTGCGCGAGATCCGGCTGCTCGATCCCGCCGTGGGGAGCGGTGCGTTTCTGCTCGGCGCGCTGCGGCTTCTCGCGGGACCGGACCGGACGCCGGGGATTCGCCGCACGGCGCGGCTGCGCGGCATTCTGAGCGCGTGCCTGTTCGGGGTAGACAAGAACGCGGCTGCGGTGCGGCTCGCGGAGCTCAGACTCTGGCTCGAAGTCGTGGCGGCCGATCCGAGCGAGCGGCCTGCCGCCGTGCAACCTTTGCCCAACCTCGACGCGCTGATTCGCCAGGGCGACAGCCTGCTGGATCCCACCGCCGGACTGCCGCTGCGTCCGCCGGCCAAGTCGAACGGAGCGGAGCTGGCCCGATTGCGCGGCGCAGTGCTCCGCGCCACGGGAGCAGAGAAGCGAGCGGCGCTCGCAGCGCTGCGGCGAACGGAGCGAAACCTCGCGGAAGCAATGCTGCGGGGAGCGCTGGAGGCGACCGACCACGAGCTGAGCGAGCTGCTCGATGCCGCGCGGAGTCCCACGCTTTTCGGAGAGCGGCGCGGCTTGCCCGCTACCGATCGCGCTCAGCTCACCGAGCTGCGGTCGCGGCGGCGCCGGGTACGGGAGCGGCTGCGCGCTCTGCTCCGCTCCGGGGAAGTTCCCTGGTTTCACTATCCGACCCACTTTGCCGACGTTCTCGCTCCCGAACGCGGTGGCTTCGATCTCGTCGTGGGCAATCCGCCATGGGTGCGGGCGGAGGCCCTCGAGCCGGCGCTGCGCCGCTATCTCGGCGAGCGCTTCCGCTGGTTCCGCGGGGTGCGCGCCGGCCCGAGGAGTTATGCGCACCTCCCCGATCTCGCAGTCGCCTTTCTGGAGCGTGCCCTCCAGCTCAGCGCGCCGGAGGGCGTGGTGGCGCTGCTGGTACCGGCCAAGCTCGCCACCGCCGGGTATGCGACGGCGATGCGGGAAGAACTGACCAGGCGCACCACGATCGCGGTCGCCGCCGAGCTGCGGGAGGAGTCGCGTGCCTTCGATGCCACGGTGTATCCGATGGCGCTGGTGCTGCGGCGCGCTCCGGCCGGAGGGCACCACCGGGTCAGACTGGGCCTCGGCGCCGATGCCACCCAGGTACCGCAACGCGAGCTCAACGGATCGCCCTGGGTCCTGCTGGCGGATCCGGCGCGTGCCGCGCTGCGGCGATTGCGGCACGATTTCCCCCCGCTGGGCGCCCGCTTCCGCTGCCAGCTGGGCGTCAAGACCGGGCTCAACCGCGTGTTTCTCGATCCCCCAGCCGAGCTGGAGCCGGAGCTGGTACGCTGGGCAGTGCGGGGCCGTGACGTGGGTGCCTTCCGGGTTAGGCCCGTTCGGCGGCTGCTCTGGGCTTGCGACCGGAAGGGCCAGCCGCTCGAGGTCATTCCGCCCCTGGCCACGCAGCATCTCGCGGCGCACACGGGGGCGCTCCGCCGCCGGGCGGACCATGCCGGCGGGCGGCCCTGGACGCTCTTCCGCACCGGCCCCGCGTCGGCACTGCATCGGGTGATCTGGGCGGATGTCGCGCGCCGGCTGGAGGCGGCGCCGCTCTCAGGGGAGCGGGATCTCGCGCTCATCCCCCTCAACAGCTGCTACGTGCTGCCGGTACGCCACGGGCTCACCGCGCTCCGGCTGGCGGCCTGGCTCAATTCGACCTGGTGCCGCGCGGTGGCCGCCGCGACGGCCGACCCCGCTTCGGGAGGATTCGCACGATTCAATGCGCGGGTCGTCGCCGCATTGCCCTGCCCCACCGCACTGCTCACGGACGAGCGACTGCTCGAGCTGGCGCGGCAGGCCCACGCTGGCCGGCTTTCACAGAAAGAGCTGGATGAGCGCTGCGCCGAATTGCTCGAGCTCACGGCCGAGGAGCGAAGCGCCCTGGCCGAGCTGGCTCGCGCGCGCGCCGAGCCTGGTCGCTGAAGCGCTGGCCCCGGGGCAGGATCCCCTGGCCCGGTGGCTGCGCTGGGGACCGCCGGCGCCGGCGGAATCGGTGGCGGCGGCGCTGGCGCACGCGTTGCTGCCGCCCCAGGCGGCCGACGCTCCACCTGGCTGGCTACGCGAGGACCAGCGATTGTCGTTCGGGCGCGCGCTCGCGGCGGTGCGCCGATATCGGGCAGCGCTGCTCGCCGATGAGGTCGGGACGGGGAAGACGTTCATCGGGCTCGCGGTGGCGGCGGCCGCGGAGCCCGGCAGACCGATCCACGTGCTGGCGCCGGCGGTGCTGCTCCCGCAGTGGCGGGAGGCCGCAGCGCGGACCGGGGTCGAGGCGTTGCTGCATACGCACGAAACGCTGAGCCGGGGCCGTCTCCCCCCCGCCGTTCCCGGTCCGGTGGTCATCGACGAAAGCCAGCGCTACCGCAATCCCCTAACCCGCCGCTACGGAACGCTGGCGCCCTGGTGCGTGGGGCGGCGGGGCGTGCTGCTCAGCGCGACGCCGGTGGTCAACCGGCTGGAGGACTTGAGTCACCAGCTGCTGCTCTTCGTGCGGGACGACGCGCTGGGCTGGGCGGGTATGGCTTCTTTACGCGGATTGACCAGAGCGATGCGGGCGGGGGCGCTCGCCGAGCTCGTGGTGACCGGGGAAGACCGGTCCGGCTGGCTGCCGCAAGCGATGACGCGAGATCTCCGCCCTGAAGGGCTGTCCGGAGCTCGCCTCGACGCGATGCAGGCAGGGATCCTGAGCCTCGGCCTCTCGCGAGAGAGGACGATCCGCGGACTGCTCCGCACGGTTCTGCTCAGCGCGCTCGCCTCGAGCCCCCTCGCACTGGCCGATGCACTGGGCCGCTACCGCTCGCTGCTGCAGCATGCGCGGGATGCCGCAGCGGCGGGGCGTACTATGTCACGGCGAGCGATCCGCCAGATCGTCGGCAGCGCAGGCGAACAACTGGTGCTGTGGCCGCTGCTCGCGGAGGGGTTGCCCGGAAGCGAGCTGGCGCTCGAGGACTTGGAGCCGGCCGCCGCGCTGCTGGCCGCCGCACGGGCGTGGAGCGAGGAGCCCGACGCCAAGGCACAGACGCTCCGGGAAATCCTTACGGACGGAAAGACGAGTCTCGTCTTCACCACGACGATCGC
>DASYPD010000245.1:0-3568 GCA_036007005.1 Gemmatimonadales bacterium | reverse complement strand
CCAGTAGGTCATCCAGCCTCGCACGATCGGATTGATCGCTTCCGCGAGGTCGCCCAGAGTGTCATTCGGTCGCCGGTGCAGCCGCCAGTGGCGGACTTCCCGGCCTTTCTCGGTCAGCTTCTCCCGGCTCATCGCGGGCTGGAACGACGTGAAATTCACACCCCTCCGCTTGTTCCGCGCTCGCCGGGGACGAAATGTATACCCCAGGAACGTAAACGAGGTGTTGCTGAACTTGCCTCGCCTGTTGCTGTCCTTGCAGTAAACAACTCGGGTCTTGTCCGGGTGAAGGGTCAGCCCGACCTCGACCATCCGCTGCCCGATCGCGTCCCGCAGCATTTCTGCTTGCTGCAGGCTCACGCAGTGCACCACCGCATCGTCCACATACCGCTCGAACCGGACAGCCGGGAATGTCCGGGCCATCCATGTGTCGAACGCGTAGTGGAGGAAGAGGTTGGCTAGCACGGGCGACACCGCCGAACCCTGTGGGGTCCCTCGGTCCCGCTCATGCAGGGAGCCGTCGGAGTACTGGATCGGCGCTGCGAGCCAGCGCTTCACATACAGCACCACCCACGGTTGGCTGGTGTTGACCTCCACCGCCTTGACCATCAGGGCGTGATCCACGCTGTCGAAAAATTTCTGGATGTCCAAATCAACCACCCAGTCATATTTCCAGCAGCGTGCCCGGCATGCCGCGACCGCATCCAGCGCCGACCGCGCCGGCCGGTAGCCATAGGAGTCCGGATGGAACTTCGGTTCTACTTTCTTTTCCAGCTCCATGGCTACCACTGTCTGCGCGATTCTGTCCGCCACAGTGGGCACGCCGAGGATTCTGACCCCGCCATGCGATTTCGGTATCTCCACCGCCTTCACCGGTGGCGGAAAGTAACTCCCCGACGACATCCGATTCCATATCCGGTACAGATTATTGCCCAGATCGGCCTCGAATTCCTCGATCGAGCACCCGTCCACGCCCGGCGCTCCCTGGTTGGCCTTGACTCTCTGATACGCCTCCCATACGAGCCACTTCGAGATACTGAACGGCTTTTCCTTCGACTTCGGTTCGCCCACCCGGTCCCTCCCAGAATCCTCTGGTTGCCCGAACGAACTTCCCACGGACGGCCCGGCTCCTTCGCTCCCCCTCTATTACCGAGGCTTCAGCACTACTATGAGCCGGTCCGAATGCCAGCCCCGCGACGGTACTCAATCCCTCACGGTTCCAGCCGCTTGAGACGCTCCCTCTCGCCGCCAACTGTCCGCAGCGGCCGTGTCGGGGCCAGCCTTCCCACGTTCTGCGTGAAAGCCGCAGACCGGGCTCGCGTCGCCTACATGCCGGGCACCGCCCTGGCCAGTAACCGGGTAGCCGCCAGACTCATCCTGGAACCTCGTGCGCGCCCCAGTTCTGATGCCACCTGAACCAATTTCGACACTTCAGCAGCGATTCGCTTGCGCTCGCCTTCCCGGTCCCCACCTGACGCATCTACGTGCGCCTTTTCCTCATCGCTCACCACGACGGTCTTCAGCCAACGCAGCATGAGGCGGTTTGACGCCACCCCCCGAAGGGCGACGCCGAAGGGCCATCAGACCTTCATCTCCCACGCAGCAGCACATCGATCGAGGTCTCCTACCTATAGGCCCAACCTCTCCCTCTGCGCGCGTGGCGCACGCACAATGCGGGTCTTGGCCGCCTTCGGCTCCAGGCCGAGGGAGGCCAGCAGGTCCGTCAGGCGCTCCAGCGCCCGCTCGGCCTGGCTACGGGACCAGCACATCACGACCAGGTCGTCGGCGAACCGGACCAGCCTCCCATCGTGCTCGTCCCATACCCGGTCCAGCCGGTGCAGGTAGACGTTGCACATCAACGGTGAAACCACACCGCCTTGAGGAGATCCGGTCACGCTCCGCCGCACCTGCCTGCCTTCCATCACTCCCGCGCGAAGCATCACGCGCAGCAGCTTCAGGACAGACTGGTCGCAGACACGTTCCTGCACCGCCTGCATCAACTTGTCATGCGGAATCGCCGAAAAGCAGCTGGCGATGTCCGTCTCCACCACCCACCGGCGGCCCTGCCAGCACTCATCGATGAGCACCTGCAGGGCATCGTGCGCCGACCGGCTCGGGCGGAACCCGAAGCTGACCGGCAGGAAATCGGCCTCGAAGACCGGCTCGAGCACGATCTTCACTGCGGCCTGCACGATCCGGTCACGAACCGGAGGGATCGACAGCGGCCTCTGCTCTGTCGTTCCCGGCTTGGGTATCAGCACCCGCCGGGCAGGCAGCGGACGGTACCGGCCTTCTCTCAGCTCGCTGGCCAGCTCACCGAGCAGCCGGTCTATGCCGTACTCCTCGGCCTGAGCCAGGGTGACCTTGTCAATGCCCGGCGCGCCATTATTAGCGCGCACCGTGACCCACGCACGCCGCAGAACGTCACCGCGGCTGACCTTGTCATACAGCGCGTGGAACCTCCGCCCGGGATCGGCCTTGGCCGCCCGGTACAGCGCATGCTGCAAGGCACGGACCGGATCGGCCGGGACACCCCGGCCCGATCCCTGCGCGGCGGGACTAGCCGAAACGGCACTCACCGGGCCCTCCAACACAGACACTGCGCACCGACGAAGCAGCGGCCCTTCCCTCACTGGCGGTTATGTTGTCCGCCCAGCTCAACCAGTACTACGGCCGCCTCCGACGCCCACCCGGCCAGCGATCCACTTCCCGAGGTCATCGGTTACAGGACGCCCCGCTCCAGTGACACAATCCGCAGGCCACCGGGCCGGGGAGGGCCTCCCCAGTTCCCGCCGCCACCCTCGATACGTTCCGCGCCCCATACGCCGGGGAGTCCCTCACGGCTGCGCTTCCAGGCTCTACACCGCTTCCATGGCCTTCACCCCGATTTCGAGAGGCTCGGCACTCCCTGCTCCCGCCCGAAAGCGGGACCTCTAACGACGCCGCAGGCTTCGCGTCATGCTACGGACCGCATCGTCGCTCCCCCTTACAGGGCTTCTGACACTGGGCTCCGGCCCGGCCCGTTTCCAGGCCGAACCGCCAGCCTGCTACCGGGCCTCCTGGCAGCTACCCGGACCGGACTTCCACCGGCAGGCGACGACGAGCTTACGAACAGCAAGATCCACCATGGCGCTACGTCACGGTGTCACCTCCCGTTCTGCTGGGCGCACGAATGATCAGGGCTAGGGGGTAGACGATGTGCGTATCGCGGGGCCCCTGGCCGCGGGGACGGATACGCCGAAGATCATACGCTGATGAATCGAGGCTAATCAGTGAGCGAGCTGGATGAATTCCTGAAGACGGTCGTGCCGCGCCAGATCCAGGCGGACAACGCGCTTCTCAACGGCGACCCCCAGCCGCGCACGAGCTATGGTCGCACCATGATCCCGTGACCATTCTGGGCGCAAGATGGGCCGCAAGCGGCTGGGACCAGGTCAGCGAGGCGTTCCGGTGGCTCGCGTCACATTTCTCCAACGGTGAGTTCCACCTGGAGGTCATCGCGGCCGATGTCAGCGGCGACCTTGCCTACACCGTCGGCCACGAGCGGGCCAGGGCCTCCTTTGACGGCGGC
>DASYPD010000244.1:0-2853 GCA_036007005.1 Gemmatimonadales bacterium | reverse complement strand
TTGGGGGAACCCCGGCCCGCAGGTGAGCAGAGGGAAATCGGTTACCCGGAGCGGCTGAAATCCTTCCCGGCTGAAGCTGACAGAAAGCCCGACGCAGTCTCCGGGCTTCGGGTCCGGAAGTCCGTTTGTCACATAGTGGCCGGTCCGGTCTGTCAGGGACGTTTCGCTCCATCCGCGCGCCGGGGCCTCGGTGCGGACGGTCACACCGGCGATCGCTTCACCGCTTGTGGCAGAGGTCACCAAGCCGCTGAAACTGAGCGGGAGGCGAAAGTCCCACCCACCTCCAATCCCACCTCCCCCGCCACAACCCTCCGAGTGGAGACAAACCTCCCCGCCACCCGTGGGGTTGAAGGTACACGCGGTACCAGCGAACAAGCCGAGCGCGAGCGGCAAGGCAGCGCAACGAGAGCGAGACATGGTACCTGCAGGGAAGAGGTGTCCGCATAATCCCCACAGGCGGTCAAGCCGCGATCAAGGGCCCTGCGCATGCTATTTCTCAACGATCTTCCAGTACGAGTCTTTCGTCACGATCTTCCCGTCCCTGAACTCCAGGAGATCGACTCCGCGAACCCGGACCGCGTCGCCCGCTCTCGTCGTGCCGGTCAACAGCCAGGTCGAAACGCCCAAATTGCCCGCCACCCAGTGGTGATCGTCGCCGTAGTGGACATCGGGCAGACCTGCGAACCGGCTGGCGAGCCCCTGTCGAACGGCGACCTTTCCGACAAAGCGCTGGCCCCGTGGTTCCGATCCTCGGGGCAGGTAGAACTCACAGTCGTCAGCAAAGAACGCCATGATAGCGTCCAGGTCGTGCGCATTGAAGGCCGCGAGAAACCGTTTCAGTGTCGCGACAGTGGGAAGGGGAGAGACGGTGTTTTCCGGAGCGGCCCGCGAGTACATTGGAGCGGCGAGCAGCAACGCAGTGAGAACTATCCCTCGGGCGACACGACGTAGTCGCATCGCGACCCTCCTGCTTCTGAAGGCCCAACCGCTACGTCAAACAAAGATGTCCCGCGGCGGCTGAGGCGCCCACGCCCGGTGGCCAAGGGTCACGACGGCCTGGGGGACTTTTGACGGGTCGAATTCGTAGCCTAAACAGGCCTACTCGGAGAGCAAATCCGCGCCCACCCTTCCGGACCCAGGCTTGCTCCACCAACCAACACTCCCTCTATCTCCTGTTCCGCGAGCAGCGACGCAACGTTCGCCTGGTTTACCGAGCCGCCATAAAGAATCCGCACGCCGCTCGCCCCGAGCTCGGAAACCAAGATCCGTCGCAGGCCCGCATGCACCGTCGCGGCATCCGAAGGCGTGGCGTTCCGTCCCGTGCCGATCGCCCAGACCGGCTCATACGCCAGGACCATGGTTCTAAACTCCCCTGCCTCGAGCCCCGCGACCGCGGCGAGCAATTGCCCGCGCACCACAGCCTCGGTCTTCCCCTGCTCCCGCTGCTCCAGTGTCTCTCCCACGCACAAGACCGGAATCAGCTCGGCGCGGAGCGCGGCGCGCAGCTTCTTCGCCGTGTCCGCCTCGGTCTCTCCGAACAGGTGCCGTCTTTCGGAGTGGCCGATCAGCACCGCGCCCGCGCCGGCGGACCTGGCCAGTGAAGCCGATGTCGCCCCTGTGAACGCACCCTCAGGCTCCCAATGGATGTCTTGCGCGCCGACAAGCGTGTTAGGCGCTCCCTCGAACGCCCCAGCTGCGGCCTCCAGGCTCACCGCCGGGGGGAAGAACCAGGTGTCTCGCTCATCCGAAGGAGTGAATCGCTCCCGGAACCGCGCGGCGTACTCGCGCGCCTCCTCGGGCCCCAGGTTCATCTTCCAGTTGGCCGCGAAGAGCAGCCGCTTCTTCACGCGTCGTCCAACGCAGCGACGCCCGGGAGCACTTTCCCTTCGAGGAATTCGAGCGCCGCGCCCCCGCCGGTGGACACGTGGGTGATCTGATCCGCCAGGCCGGCCTTGACCACCGCGGCGGCCGAGTCGCCGCCACCCACGATGGTCACCGCCCCTCGCTGGGTGGCCTCCGCCATCGCCTGCGCGATCATCCGGGTGCCGGAATCGAACGGCGGCGTCTCGAAGACTCCCATCGGCCCGTTCCACAAGACGGTGCCGGCCGCCATGATGCGATCGCCGTAATCGTTGGCGGTCCCCGGATCGATGTCGAAGACGGCAAAGCCCGGCGGAATCCGTTTGCGAGGGACCGTGATGCTGGTAATCCCCTCCTTGAGCTCCGGCGCGATGACGCAGCCCTTCGGCAGGACCAGCTTCGTGCCCGCCGTCTCCATCAGCTCGCGCGCCAGCTCGAGCCGGTCTTCCTCCACCAGCGAACGCCCCACCTCGAGCCCCATCGCCTTGAAAAAGGTGCAGGCCATCGCCCCACCGATCAGGATCTCATCCACCTTGGGCAGCAGCGCCTCGATCAGCTCGATCTTGCCGCTCACCTTGGCGCCGCCGAGCACCGCGATGAAGGGTCGCTTCGGGTTCGCGATCGCGGCGCCGAGGTAACGGAGCTCCTTCTCGAGCAGGAAGCCCGTCACCGCCGGCTTGAGCAGGTGCGCCACGCCCTCGGTGCTCGCATGGGCGCGATGGGCTGAGCCGAACGCGTCGTCCACGTAGAGATCGCCGAGCGCCGCGAAGCGCCGGGCCAGCTCCGGATCGTTGCGCTCCTCACCCGGATAGAAACGGGTGTTCTCCGCGAGCGCCACGCTGCCGCGCGGCATCCGCTTGCTGAACGTCACGGCCGCTTCGTCGATGGGGTCCGTGATGAACGTGACCGGCGCGCCGAGCAGATTCTCCAACACGCGCACCAGGGGCTGGAGCGAATACTTGGGATCGGGACCATCCTTGGGACGGCCCAGGT
>DASYPD010000243.1:0-6724 GCA_036007005.1 Gemmatimonadales bacterium | reverse complement strand
TGGGAGCCGCACCGGGGCACCTGGCTCAGCTGGCCCCACAAGGAAGCTTCCTGGCCCGGTAAGTTCGAGCCCGTGCCCGCGATCTTTGCCGAGATCGTGCGCGCGCTGGCCCCGCACGAGGAAGTCCATCTCAACGTCGGCGACGATGCGCTCGAAGCCCGCGCCCGCGAGAGCCTGCGGCGTGCCGAGGTCCCCCTAACCCGCATCTTTTTCCATCGCCATCCGACCGACGACGCCTGGTGCCGGGACCACGGCCCCATCTTCGTCGAGCGAGCCCGTGCCGACGGCGGGCGCGAGCAACTGGTGCTCGACTGGGGCTTTAACGCCTGGGGCGGCAAGTATCCTCCCTACGAGCTCGACGATGCCATCCCTACCCGCATCGCGGCGGAGCTGGGACTCCCCGTCCTGACACCGGGCGTCGTGCTGGAAGGCGGCAGCATCGAGGTGAACGGGGCCGGCACCCTGCTCACCACCGAGCAGTGTCTGCTCAATCCCAACCGCAACCCCGGCCTTTCCCGCTCCGAGCTCGAGCGCTACCTCCGCGATTATCTCGGCGTGCGCAAGATCCTCTGGCTGGGGCAAGGCATCGAGGGCGACGACACCGACGGTCATGTGGACGACCTGACCCGCTTCGTCGCACCCGACACCGTGGTCACCGCGATCGAGGACGATCCCGCCGATCCGAACTACGCGCCGCTCCGGGACAATCTCGCGCGGCTGCGAGGCATGACCGATCAGGAGGGCAGCCCGCTCCGCATCGTCGAGCTCCCGATGCCACCCGCCATGTATTACGAGGGGCAACGGCTGCCCGTGAGTTATGCCAATTTCTATCTCGCCAACGGGGTGGTGTTACTGCCAGGCTTCGAGCGGCGGCGCGACGCAGCAGCGCGCGCGGTGCTGCAGCCGCTGTTCCCCGACCGTCAGGTGAGCGTGATCAACTGCGTCGATCTCGTGTGGGGACTCGGCGCCATCCACTGCGTCACCCAGCAGTGGCCGGTGGTCTAGCATCGGCGAGCAGCTCTTCGACCGCGGCCGCCAGCGCGTCGGGAGAGAACGGTTTGGGCAGAAAAGCCTGGCGGACGCCGAGCCGGACCTCGCCGCGCACTTCTTCTCCAGTGTAACCGGAGAGAAACAGCACCGGGAGTCCGGGCCACTGACTGCGCAGCCGCTCGATCAGCTCGCTGCCACTCATCCCCGGCATCACGACATCCGACACCACCGCATCGACGCTCTGCTCTCCCCCCTCCAGCAGCGCCAGCGCCTCCACGCCGTCGCGGGCCTCCAGGATGCCGTAGCCATACTGCGCCAGCACCCGGGCGATCAGGTTCCGCACCCCGTCATCGTCCTCCACCAGCAGGATGACGGCGCGCCGGATCTCCGTCACCGCGGCGGGCGGCGGCGGGCTCGGCTCGCGCAGCACGCCCGCAGGCTCGGCAATCCGCGGCAGGAACACCCGGAACTGGGTTCCCGTGCCCGGCTCACTCTCGACCGTGATGGCGCCGTTGCTCTGCTGCACGATGCCGTACACCGTCGCAAGCCCCAGACCGGTGCCTTCACCCACTGGCTTGGTCGTGAAGAAAGGATCGAAGATCTTCCCCAGGGTTTCTTTGTCCATGCCGATGCCGGTGTCGGCCACCCGAAGCATCACGTAGTCGCCGGGGGGAAGCCCCTGCGGCGGAGGCTCCCCACTGCCACTCGCACTGCCACTGATCAGCACCCCCCTCGTCCCGATCGTCAGGGTGCCCCCCTGCGGCATCGCGTCCCGGGCATTGACCGTGAGATTGAGCAGCACCTGCTCGAGCTGGCCGGGATCGGCACGCACCCAGCCGGGCTCGGGTCCCGACTCGGTCACGATGTGAATAGCGGCGCCGAGCACGCGGCGGAGCATCCGCTCCATCTCCTGGACCAGTCCGTTGAGCTCGACTTCGCGGGGCTGCAGCACCTGCCGGCGGCTCATCGCCAGCAGCTGGCGGGTTAGGGAGGTCGCCCGGTCCGCGGCACGGCGGATTTCTCGCACCTCGCCCAGCCGCGGGTCTTCGCCGCTCAGCTCCCCGGACAGCACGTCGGCATACCCCCGGATCACCGTGAGCAGATTGTTGAAATCGTGCGCCACCCCGCCGGCCAGCCGGCCCAGGCTGTCCATCTTCTGCGCCTGCCGCAGCTGCTCCTCGCGCTCCGCGATCGCCTGCTGCGCCCGCTCCTGCTCGGTGATGTCGGACAACGAGAGCACCACCGAGCTGATCTTGCGCGCGCGGTCGCGAATCGGCGCTGCGTTGATCGAGAAGAGCCGCCGCTGCCCGTCGGGCCGCTCGAGGATCAGCCGCGCATTCTGTACCGGCTGTCCGGTCGCCACCGCTCGCCGCGACGGCCGTTCCGCATCCGGCAGCGCGGCGCCCTCCGGGGTGAGAAAGCGCCAGCCCGCCGGCAGGTCCGCGCGGTCGGCCAGCTCCGCGCGGGTGATTCCCAGCGCCGCTTCCGCCGTGCGATTGAGGAAGATCACCCGCCCCTCCGGGGTCACGACCAGAATCCCCGCGACGCTGGTGGCCAGGATGCTCTCCAGCAACGCGTGCTCGGAGCGCAAGGCCTCCTCGGCGCGCCGCCGCTCCGTGATGTCGCGGATGATCGCCTGCACCAGCCCTTCCTCGGTGCGGCGCACGCTGAGCTCGGCGTCGAACGTCGAGCCGTCGCTGCGCACCAGCCGGCGCTCCCGCAATACCACCGAAGTGCGCGAGAGCTGATCCGACGCCGGTGGCAGTCGCTCCAGCTCGCCGGGCGCGTAGAGCTCGGTGAGCCGGAGCCGCAACAGTTCGCTCTCCGCGTATTCCAGCATCTCGCAGGCCCGCTGGTTGACCATGATCAAGTGGCCGTCATCCTGGGCCAGCACGATCCCGTCGGAAGCCTGCTCCAGCACGTGGCGGTAGCGAGCCTCGCTTTGTCGCAGCGCCTTCTGCTGTGCCGAGGACTCTCCGTACACTCGCTCCAGCCGCCAGGCCAGAAAATCCGCCAGCCCGATGCAGGCAATCCAGATGGCCAGACGGGCGCCGTCCCCCGAGACCGCCAGTCGCAGCGACTCGAACGGATCGAGCGCGAAGTACACGGTCGCGAGGAGGATGATGACTTCGGCGAGGAGGGCGGGTCCTACGCCGGTGACGAGCAGGCAGAGCAGCGAAACGCACCAGGCCGCGAGGAAGCTCCCGTGCAGAAAGACCGGGAAGAGCAGCAGCAGGACGACTCCCCCGCCTGCGATCAGCAGGGCGATGAGGTAGCGCAGCCGGCCGGGTAGCGGAAACGTCATCGCGGGCTGAGAGTCCTCCCGCCTTCCCGACTTCCCGACCTCCCGACCGGTTGCGCCGGCATCGGCTTTCCTCTCAGGTAGATTTGAGGCCTCGACAACCTCTGACCCGCGGTGGCTCATGCCTGCCTTGATCGAGTGCGTTCCCAATTTCAGCGAGGGACGCGACCTCGATGTCATCCGCCAAATTACCGCTCAGATCGAGTCGGTTGAAGGGGCGACCCTGCTCCATCTCGATCCCGGCAAGGCCACCAATCGCACCGTCGTCACCTTCGCCGGCCAACCCGACGCGGTCGTCGAAGCAGCCTTCCGCGCCATCGCCGCAGCAGCCGAGCTGATCGACATGCGCCGGCACAGCGGAGAGCATCCGCGGATGGGTGCCACCGATGTCTGCCCGCTGGTTCCCGTCTCCGGCATCAACATGGAAGAGACCGCCGAGCTCGCGCGCCGCCTGGGCGAGCGGGTCGGACGCGAGCTCGGCATTCCGGTTTATCTCTACGAAGCCGCGCAGCCCGATCCGGCTCGCAAAGATCTCTCGGTGATTCGCGCCGGAGAATACGAGGCCTTGCCGCGCAAGCTCCTCGATCCCGCCTGGAAGCCCGATTTCGGTCCCGCCGCATTCAACCCGAAGAGCGGCGCCACCGTCATCGGCGCGCGCGATTTCCTCGTCGCGTTCAACGTCAACCTGAATACCACCTCGCCGCGGCGCGCCAACGCGGTCGCCTACGATATCCGGGAAAGCGGCCGCCCCCAGCGCGAAGGTCATCCGCTCACCGGCAAGATCGTGAAGGACGCCAAAGGCAATCCCGTGATGCTTCCGGGCTCGCTCAAGGCGGTCAAAGCGATCGGCTGGTTCATTCCGGAGTACGGCATCGCCCAGGTCTCGATGAACCTGACCGATTTGAAGGTGACGCCGCTGCACCTCGCCTTCGACGAGGCCTGCCGGAAGGCGGAGGCACGCGGCCTGCGAGTCACCGGCTCGGAGCTGGTGGGCCTGATTCCCCGCTCCGCGCTGCTCGACGCGGGCCGCTACTATCTGCGCAAGCAACACCGCTCGCTGGGGGTCTCGGAAGATGAGCTCCTCAAGATCGCCGTGCGCTCGCTCGGGCTCGACGAAATGACGCCCTTCAATCCGGAGGAGCGGGTTATCGAATACCGCCTGCGTGGCATCCAGGACCGTCCGCTCGCCGGCATGACGCTGCAGCAGTTCCTCGACGAGACCGCCTCCGAATCCGTCGCGCCGGGTGGCGGCTCCGCGGCGGCGGCGGTGGGGGCGCTCGGCGTTGCGCTCGGCACCATGGTGGCCAATCTCTCGGCTCACAAGCGCGGCTGGGACGAGCGCTGGGCGGAATTCTCCGACTGGGCCGAGCAGGGGCAGCGACTCAAGGAGCAGCTCCTCCATCTGGTGGACGACGACACCCGCGCCTACAACCGCGTCATCATCGCGATGGGGATGCCGAAGGACACCGAGGCGGAACGGCGCGAGCGAGCGGCGGCGCTTCAGGTCGCCTACCTCGGCGCGTTAGAGGTCCCCTGGCAGGTGATGAAAACGGCGCAGGCCGCTTTCGCGCTGCTGCGCGCGATGGCCGAGCAGGGCAACCCGGCCTCGGCGTCCGACGCGGGTGTGGGAGCGTTGTGCGCGCGTGCCGCAGTGCGCGGCGCCTGGCTCAACGTGCGCACCAACGCGAAATCGGTGCAGGAACAGCGCGCGATCGCGGGGATCATGGCAGAAGGGGCGAAGCTCGAGGCCGAGGCAGCGAAACAGGAAACCGAGATCCTCGCGATCGTGGAGCAGCGGATGGGATCGTGATCCTTGTCGTTGGATCCACAGATTAAGCCCTTCAAATCTGTGAAATCTGTGGATCTGCTGTTACGGAGCCCGCCAAATCTCTTGACCCCGCGCGACAGTACGAACGCACGCGTTCGCGCGCAGGTTGTAAAGCCACTGCTCCACCGACTCCGCCTCGATCACCGCAAAGTCCGCCGCTTTGTTCGGCTCCAGCGAGCCCGTTTCCTGCTCGAGTCCCACCGCCTTTGCCGCGATGATGGTCGCCCCCTTCAAGGCCTCGGCGGGCGTCATGCGCTGTAGCGTGCACGCCAGGGTCAATGCCACGGGGAGGTGATAGCTCGGCGCGGTGCCCGGATTGAAATCCGTGGCCACGGCCACCGGCACCCCGACTCCGATCAGCTGCCGGGCGGGCAGCGGAGCGGCGCCTAGATAGAGTGAGGCGAACGGCAGGCTCACGGCTACCACCCCGCCCGCCAGCAGCCGTCCGATGCCGGCGGTGCTCACCTGCTCCAGGTGATCCGCGGAAACCGCGCCCAGCTCCCCCGCCAGCTCGGCGCCGCCACCGGCGCTGAGCTGATCGGCGTGCAGTTTCGCGCGCAGTCCGTGCTGAGCCGCCACAGTCAGAATCCGTCGTGCTTCGGCTGGAGTGAACGCCGCTTCCTCCACGAAGACATCGCAGAAACGTGCCAGCCCCTGCTTCGCGGCGGCGGGGATGATCTCGTCGCTCACCAGCTTCACGTACGCCTCCCGGTCGGCACGATACTCCGCGGGCACCACGTGCGCCGCGAGCAGTGTCGGCACGATGCGCTGCGGTCCTCCGGAAAGCTCGCGGTAGATCCGCAGCAGCCGCAGCTCGTGCTCGGTGTTGAGCCCGTAGCCACTCTTGGCCTCGAGCGTCGTCACGCCGAGCGCGGCCATTCCCGCCAGGTGGGCGCGGCAGCGCGCCACGAGCTCTTCGGTGCTCGCGGCCCGGGTCCTGGCAACGGTGGACGCGATACCGCCGCCCGCCGCCGCGATCTCGAGATAGCTCTTGCCCGCGAGGCGCAGCGCGAACTCCTCCGACCGCCATCCCGCGAAGGCCAGGTGGGTGTGACAATCGACCAGGCCCGGGATTACCAGCCGGCCGCCCGCAGCTTCCGAGGGCCAGGAACGCAACTCGGCCGGCAACTCCGCCTCGGGCCCCGCCCACCGCAGCGTCTCGCCCTCCCACGCCAGCGCGGCATCGGGAACCAGATGAATGTCGGATTGGGGGCCGGACGGAAGACAACGAGCGAGAACGCCGATGTTGCGGAGAACGGGCATGCTATGAGGTGAGCGGTAAGCGGTAAGCGGTGAGCGGGAGGTTGCGGGTAAGACCGCTCACCGCTTACTGCTCACCGCTTACCATCGGGAGATCCACTCCGCGCTGCTTTGCAGTCTCGATCGCCAGCTCGTACCCCGCGTCCGCGTGGCGCATTACGCCGGTTCCCGGGTCGGCGGTGAGCACTCGCTGGAGGCGCCGGTCCATCGGTTCGGTGCCATCCGCGACGATGACCATCCCGGCATGGATCGAATACCCGATCCCGACCCCGCCGCCGTGATGCAGCGAAACCCAGCTCGCTCCACACGCGGTATTGAGCAGGGCATTGAGCAGCGGCCAGTCT
>DASYPD010000242.1:0-3813 GCA_036007005.1 Gemmatimonadales bacterium | reverse complement strand
CCATGCCGCAGGAGAGAATCCGCAATTTTTGCATCGTCGCCCACATCGATCACGGCAAATCCACCCTCGCTGACCGGCTGATCGAGGCCACCGGCGCACTCGAGAAGCGCCAGATGCGGGAGCAGGTGCTCGACACGATGGATCTCGAGCGGGAGCGCGGCATCACCATCAAGCTCAATGCCGTACGGATGCAGTTCACCGCAGCCGACGGCGAATCGTACGAGCTCAACCTCATCGATACGCCGGGCCACGTCGATTTCACGTATGAGGTGTCGCGCTCGCTGGCGGCCTGCGAAGGCGCGATCCTGGTAGTGGACGCCTCCCAGGGCGTGCAGGCGCAGACGCTCTCCAATCTGTTCCTCGCCATGGACGCAGGTCTCGAGGTCATCCCCGTGCTCAACAAGATCGATCTGCCGAGCGCGGAACCGGAACGCCGCGCCGAAGAGATCATGAATCTGATCGGCGCGAAGCGGGACGAGATTCTCTCCGTCTCCGCCAAGGAAGGCCTTGGCATCGGCGCGTTGCTGGAAGCGATCATCGCGCGGGTCCCGCCGCCCCGGGGCAATCCCGACGCCCCGCTGCGCGCGCTGGTCTTCGACTGCCACTTCGACCGTTACCGCGGTGCGGTCCCGAGCATCCGGGTGGTGGACGGCACGGTGCGGCACGGCATGGAGATCCGCTTCGGCTCGCATCCGGAGCAGAGCTACCCCGTCGACGAAGTGGGCTACCTCCAGCTGGGCCAGCACGAGTGTGACGAACTGAGCGCGGGCGAGGTGGGGTATCTCGTCGCCAGCCTGCGCGGGGTGAGGGACGCCAGGGTGGGCGATACGATTTTCGACGCGGCTCATCCGGCCGCGGGGCTGCTGCCCGGCTATCGGGACGTCAAATCCATGGTGTTCGCGGGGATCTATCCCACCAGCACCGAACAATACGAATCGCTGCGCGACGCACTCGAGAAGCTGCAGCTCAACGACGCCTCACTGCATTACGAGCCGGAGACCTCCACGGCGCTCGGCTTCGGTTTCCGCTGCGGCTTTCTGGGCCTGCTGCACATGGAGATCGTGCAGGAACGGCTGGAGCGGGAATTCGATCTCGCCCTGATCACCACGGTGCCCACGGTCGAGTATCACATCTACCGCACCAACGGGGAGATGGAGATCGTCGAGAATCCTTCCCATCTGCCCGATCCCGCGAACATCGACCGGATCGAGGAGCCCTTCGTCAAAGCCCGGATCATGGCCCCCGCCGACTACATCGGCGGGATCATGAAGCTGGGGCAGGATCGCCGGGGGATCTACGGCGGGATGCATTACCTCGATACCACCCGAGTCGAATTCCACTGGGAGTTCCCGCTGGGCGAGATCGTGCTCGACTTTTACGATCGGCTCAAGTCGCTCTCGCGCGGCTACGCGTCGCTCGACTACGAGCTGGGGGGCTACCGGGAGAGCGAGCTGGTCAAGCTCGACATGCTGATCAACGGCGAGCAGATCGACGCCTTCAGCATCATCATCCACCGCGACAAGGCCTACGAGTGGGGCCGCAAGGTGGCGGAGAAGCTCAAGGAGCTGATTCCGCGCCAGCTCTTCCAGGTGATCATCCAGGCGGCGATCGGCCAGAAGATCATCGCGCGGGAAACCGTGTCGGCGTTCCGCAAAGACGTCACCGCCAAGTGCTACGGCGGCGACGTCACCCGCAAGCGCAAGCTGCTGGAGAAGCAGAAAGAGGGCAAGAAGCGGATGAAGCAGGTGGGCGCCGTCGAAATTCCCCAGGAAGCGTTTCTCGCCGTCCTGCAAGTCGAGTAAGGATCGCGGCGAGCAGTTATCCTTCGACCGCTCGAATTCTACCGGAGCTCGTGATGCGCTGGCTGATCGGCATCGATATCGGCGGGACCAACCTCGTCGTCGGCGCAGTGTCCGAGGACGGCACCTGTGTGCACGGCCTGGTGTCCGAGCCGACCGGCGTGCCCGACGGCCCCGATGCCGTGATCAGCCGCATCGTGCAGCTGGCGGGGAACGTCATCGCGGCGACCCGCCAGGAAGATCCCGCCGCGGAAGTTCTCGGCGTCGGGATCGGCTCGCCGGGCCCACTCGACCGAAAACAGGGGCTGGTCATCTTCACGCCGAACCTGCGCTGGAAGAACATGCCGCTGCGCGACCGGATCGGCGACGCGCTCAAGCTGCCCGCCTCGCTCGACAACGACGCCAACTGCGCGATGCTGGGCGAGCACTGGGTGGGCGCGGCGAAGGGAGCCCAGAACGCAGTCTGTTTCACCATCGGCACCGGGATCGGCGGCGGTATCGTGGTCGGGGGCCAGCTGGTGCATGGCGCCTCCGATGCGGCCGCCGAGATCGGCCACATCACCATCGAGGTGAATGGGCGCCGCTGCGGCTGCGGCAACGATGGCTGCCTCGAGGCGTACGCATCGGGGCCTGCCATCGCGCGCCGAGCGGTCGAGGCCATCGAAGCGGGGGCGGTCTCGGGAATTCCGGCGCTGGCGGGCGGCGAGCTCAGCCGGATCACGGCGCAGACGGTGTTCGAGGCGGTCGCGGCAGGCGATGCGCTGGCCGACGAGCTGGTGCGCGATACCGCGCGCTACTTAGGGGTCGGCATGGCGAACCTGCTCAATATTCTGAATCCCGAGGTGGTGGTGGTCTGCGGCGGGGTTACCAAGGCGGGCGATCACCTTTTTACGCCGCTGCGGCGGGAAGTGGCACGCCGAGCTTTCAAGCCGGCGGTCGATGCGTGCCGGATCGTCCCGGGAGCCCTGGAAGGAAAGGCCGGCGTTGTGGGCGCAGCGAAAGCCTGGCTGGATCAGCATGCCTAAAGTCGGGGTGATCGGCTCGCTGGTATGGGATGAAATCCACGGGCGGGATCCCGCGGCGGGCGTGGTGGAGGAGTGGGGCGGGATCGCCTACGCGCTGGCGAGTCTCGACGCGCATCTCCCGGAAGACTGGCAGCTCGTGCCGCTCATCAAAGTGGGCCAGGATCTGGCCGGCGAAGCCCAGCGGTTCCTGGGCTCGCTGCGGCGGCTGACGCCAGGCGCGCGCTGCGTGGAGGTGCCGAGCGCCAACAACCGCGTGGTGCTGCATTACCAATCGGCGGAGCGCCGCTGCGAACGGATGTCGGGAGGCGTTCCGGCGTGGAGCTGGGCGGAGCTCGGGCCGATGGTGCGCGACCTCGACGCACTCTATCTCAATTTCATCTCGGGCTTCGAGCTGACGCTCGGCACGGCGCAGGCGCTGCGCCAGGGCTTCAGCGGGTCGATTTATGCCGATCTCCATTCGCTGCTGCTCGGAATGCACGGCGATGGAGTGCGCGTGCTGCGTCCGCTGCCCGACGCGCCGAGCTGGTTCGGCTGCTTCGATCTGATCCAGCTCAACGAAGAGGAGATGAACCAGCTGGGGCCCGATCCCCTGTCGCTGGCGGCGGCGATGCTGGGTGTCGGTGTGGAGGCGTTGATCGTGACGCTAGGCTCGCGGGGCGCGGTGTACATCTCCGGCGGTCAGCCGGTCACCACCGCATTAATTCCGGCGGAGACCGGGCTCGACGCGCTCGATCCGACGGGCTGCGGCGATGTCTTCGGCGGCGCGGTGTTTGCCCGGCTGCTGGCGGGCGAGCCACTCGAGCGCGCGATCGCGAACGGCAATCGCGCGGCGGCGCGCAACGTCTCCTTCCGCGGCGCCTCGGGGCTGGCCCGGCATCTGCGGGGTGAGCTGGTCGCGCCCTGATGCGAGTCGTCCAGGTCCCCACCTCGCTCGACGACCGCACGCTCGATACGTTCGCAGCGGGGCTCGGCGAGTGGCCGCCCAGCGA
>DASYPD010000241.1:0-7665 GCA_036007005.1 Gemmatimonadales bacterium | reverse complement strand
CTGTAGTGCGATGAGCCGGTCACACAGCGCTGGCCGCGCGGGGTCGGCTAGCGCCGCCGGCGCGCAGTTCTGCACGCGGAATGCGTGGCCGGGAAGAAGGTCGGGTCCGCCGACCGAGAGTCGGCGCTGCACTGGAAGCGGATCTCCGCTCACCCAGCCCGCGGCGAGCAGGCGGACCGAGGTGCGCAAAGAAGGGCTGAAGCGGGCATAGCGACGGGCATCGAGCCGGACATACGAGAAGGCATAGCGCCCGGGCGGGATCGGGTCCCGTACCTCGCTGGGAAAAGCGAGCGGCGCGGCGTCATCGCTCCGGCTCCTTTCCCACCAGCCGCGCACCAGCCAGCCCGACGACGCGGCTTCCGGATCGTTTCGGGTATCGAAATCGGCGCCGAGCCGCCAGGAGACGTAATGCCCGTCGTCGACCAGCGGGTTAGGCCGCCAGGCCTCGTTCCGGAACACCGAGATGGGATCCCCGGCCGGGACGCTCTTCTCCGACTCTCGCCGCAGCGAAGTCGACAGGGTGAGCCCATGGCCCACCAAATAGCTCGCGAACCCCCTGACCCCCTCCGCCTGGTAGTAATCCCGATAGTCGCGCTGGAAGAGGAACGCCGACCAGCCGGCTTCCATGGCCGAGAGCGGCTGCTCTTCCGTGCTGCTGATCACGCGGTACACCTGGCCCCGCAGCGTCAGTCGCCGCGCAGTACCGAAGCGGAATTGCAGTTGCGCGGAATACCCGAAGTCGGCGCGGCGATCGGTGCGGTCCGGTGCGGTCCAAGCAATCCCGCGCAGATCGAGGCGCTCGTCCAGATTCGGCAGCCCTTCCCGCACGAGGGTGGGGCCGAACACGATCGGAAGACCTTCGACCCGGTTGTAGGTCCGCCCGGTCTCGATCGAGAGCGTCGTCTTGAGCGGCCCGACGGGGAAGCTCGCGGCCGCCGTGGCGAGCTCCCCGAGGCGGCGCGGGGGAGGCCGCACCACCAGCGTTCCCGCCGGCGTTCGCAGGAGCTGCGCCTGGATCGGATAGCTCCGGTGCGGACCGCCCTCCAGGCGCCCGCCCGGGCGGACCATGATCCGGCCGCCCACCACCAGCACTTCACCGCGCACCAGGCCTCCGCTTTCGAGCACCAGGTCGCCATTGATGACCGTCGCCTTGCCGATCAGCTCCCCCGCCACACGGATGGAGCCGTAGAAGGTCGCCACCGAGCCCACCAGTCGCGCGCCCGAGGGCAGCATGAAGCTGCCGGCGATGCGCGTGGTCGCCGAGTCATTCCAGGCATTCAGCACGTCGCGGAGCACCGCGGCCGGTAATACGGGTCGGGTGGAGTCGGGCCTCGCCTCCGGATGGATCATCTGGACTTGCGAAGTGTCCTGCGCGCGCAGCGCGCCGGCTCCCATCAACATGCCAACCACGACGAGGGCCGCCCGCAGGCCACCGCTCACCGCTAACCGGTCACCGGTCACCGTCATAGCCCCAGCCTCTTCATTCGCCGATACAGGTTTGCCCGGTCCGTCTGCAGCGCCCGGGCCGCCTCGGCCACATTGCCCGAAGCGCGCTGCAAGGACGCGCTGATCAGCGCGCGTTCGTAGTCATCCAGCACGTTGGAAAGCGAGCGCCCGCCGAGGTCCGCGACGGAATAAGTGGTGCCGGAATCCGTGGTGACCGACGGCGCGTCGAACCGGAAGGAGCCGCTGCGCGGCAGCACCTGGCGGACCAGGGCGGCATCGACCTCCGCTCCCCCGAGGATCGAGAGCCGCTCCACGATGTTGGCGAGCTCGCGCACATTGCCGGGCCAGTCGTAGGAACTCAGCAGCGCGAGCGCATCGGCGGTACAAACCACCGGTTGATGGCGCCGAATCCGCTGGGCCAGGTGCTGCACCAGCTCCGGCAGGTCTTCCAGCCGCTCGCGCAGCGGGGCCAACGGCAGCGGAAAGACGTTCAAGCGGAAGTACAGATCCTCGCGGAAGGTTCCCGCCGCCACCGCCTGTTCGAGCCGCTGGTTGGTCGCGGCGATCACCCGCACATCAACCCGCTGGACCCGCTCCGCCCCCAGCCGCTGGATCTCGCCGGCCTCGAGCACCCGGAGCAGCTTGGCCTGGGCCTCCAGGTTGAGATCGCCCACCTCATCGAGGAAGAGCGTCCCGCCATCGGCCAGCTCGAAGCGGCCGAGCCGCCGGTCGGTCGCGCCGGTAAACGCGCCCCGCTCGTGGCCGAACATCTCCGACTCCACTAGATCGCGCGGAATCGCGGCGCAATTCACCGACACGATCGGCCGGTTGGCTCGCTGGCTCGCGCGATGGATCGCATGAGCCACCAGCTCCTTTCCGGTCCCCGATTCCCCGATGATCAGCACCCGGGCTTCGGTCGGCCCCACCTGCGCGATGAGGGCGCGGACCTCCTCCATTCTGGAACCGTGTCCGACCAGCTCTGCGCGCGGTCCGAGCTGGGCCCTGAGGGCGCGCGTTTCGGCCCGCGCCCGGGTGAGCTCGAGCCCCGAGCGCAGCGCCACCAGCACCGCTTCCGGCGTGAGCGGTTTCTCGAGGAACTGAAAGGCCCCGAGCTTGATCGCCTTGACCGCATCGGTGAGCTGGGCCTTCCCGCTCATCATGATCACCAGCGTCGAGGCGTCGCGCTCCCGCAGCTGGCGGAGCGTTTCCAGCCCGTCAGGTCCCGGCGGCATCTGCAGGTCGAGCAGGATGGCGTCCGGGTGCAGCTGGTCGAGCGAGAGGAGCGCCGCGTTGCCGTGGGGCGCCTCCGCCGGCTCGAAGCCCTCCGCTTTGAGAAGCGCGGCGAGCATCCGCCGGATGTTCGCCTCGTCATCGACAATCAGCACGCGCGGCTTCATGGGGTTCTCCGCCGCCGGTCGGCCACCCGGCGCTCTATGGCAGCTAGGGGCAAGGAAGCGGGTTGGCTCGCTTCCGGATTTCTCGGCAAGCGGACGACGAAGGTCGCACCGCCTCCCTGGGTCGCGGAAACTTCGACGCTCCCGTGATGCAGCTCGACCGCTTGTTTCACGATCGCGAGACCGAGCCCGGTGCCTTCCACCTTGTCGGTGACGTAAGGCTCGAAGATGCGGCCGCGCAGACCCGGCGCGACGCCCGGTCCGTGATCGGCGATCGCGACCCGTACTCCGTCGCCATCGGGAGAGACGTATACCTCCAGGGCGCCCCGGCCTCCCGAAGCCTCCACGGCGTTCCGGATCAGGTTGCCGAAGGCGCGGCGCAGCGGGTCATAATGCCCCACGATATGAGGGGATCCTTCCTTTACTTGCAGGGCATGCTGCATCTCGGCGGGAACCGAGGTGTGCAACAGCTCTCCCAGCAGCTCGCCCAGATCCACTTCCGCGGCGGGACCTTCGGGAAGCCGGCCCAGATTCGCAAAGTCCCGTGCCAGCTGCTCGAGCCGCGCGGTTTCTACCCGCAACACTTCCAGTGCCTCCTGCTGCTCCGGAGTGCTGGAGCGCCCGAGCTGTCCAATCGCGAAACGCACCGGGGTGAGCGGATTCTTCATTTCGTGAGCGACGCGGCGCGCCACCTCGCGAAAGGCCCTGAGCCGTTCGGATTCGAGCTCCGAAGCCCGCGCCAGCTCGAGCGAAGCCGCCGTCTCGCGCAACGCCGTCCGCAGCGCCGCGAATTCGGGAGCCCCACCCCGGGTTTCTCCGGGAGGAAGCGATTCGTGACGGCGAATACGCCCCATCCAGCCCACCAGTTCGTCGATGGGACCCGCCAGTTGCCGGGAAAGGGAGCGCACCAGCAGAAACGCCGAATAGAGCAGCAACAGGGTGAGAATGGAGACCAGCAGCGCCAAGCCGATCGTCTTGTAGCGACCGTAATAGAAGCCGGCCGTCGATCTCCGGAGCGAATAATTGAGCGAGTCGACGTGCTGGTTGAGCGCGCGGCGCTGCAGCGAATCGAGTTGGTGGATCCCCTGGCGTTGCAGCGAATCGAGCCGCAGCGAGTCCATCGCCAACAGCAAGGTCAGCCCGGTCTTCCGAACTGGTTCCAGCGCGGCTTGGCTCGACCGCGCCGGATTGAACCGCAACAGCGTGAAAACCCACCCAGCGCTCAGGAAGGCGGAGGGAACCGCCAGGAGCAGGAGGGCGAGCAGGATGCGATTCCGGAACGAAAGCGCTGGCATGCTGCGGAAATCTACCTCTTGACTTGCGTCCAGAACCGTGTCGTGCCGTTCGGCGCGCCCTGTTGCATCTGAACCGCAAATGTTGGAGAATAGCATCCCAGGTGGTGGACATTGAGCCGTTCGCTGTGGCACCCGTCCTGCACCGTGACTGCAGACCCCGGCAGCTTCCTGCGGCTCACTTTTCCCGGTCCTTCCGGAGCGCTATGCGAGCGTTCATGAACTTCGAGTACCGTATCTGGCTGGCGGCAATCGGCTTGGGACTATCGCTCGGCACGATACCCGGCGAGCTGGGTGCTCAGAGCCTTACTTCCGGCAGCCTCCGCGGGACCGTGCAAACTGCCGATGGCGTACCGATCAGCGGTGCCGCGGTCACGATCGAAAGCCGGGGCGGGCGGGCGATGGCTTCGCTCACCACGGACCGCAGTGGCGGCTTCCGAACCCAGCTCCTCCTCCCAGGGGAGTTCCGCATCCTGGTCGAACAGATCGGCTTTCAGCCGGTAAGAACCACCGGGGTTGTCATCACCCCCGGGAATACCACATCGCTGGCGATTTCCCTGGAACGCAAGCCGCCCCCGATCACCAGCGTCACGGAAATCAGCAACGCCGGCGCGCGGGCAGGGGGAGCGGCCCGTGTGCTGCTTTCCGGCAGCGCCCTGAGCGCTTTTGACCGTCCTGCCGAGCTCACCGGAGTAGGTCGGATGGCGCCCGTCGTCGTCGCGCCGGGTGATGCCAGGACCGGCCTCGGCTTGGGCGCAAATGGTCTCGATATTTCGCAGACCCGCCTATTCGTCGACGGGGTGATGGAGACTCTGCTGCGCCATCCGGGTCTGCGGGCCGAGCCTCCCACGACTCCGGTGTTTTCACGCCAGGCGCTCGATCAGGTGCAGTTCCTGGGACCCGCGAGTGACCTCGAGTGGCGCGGCGGTCCCGGCTCCCTCGTCTCTGCGCAGAGCCGCAGTGGCGGAGGCAGGTTCTCGCTGGCTCCCTATGCGACCTTCTCGAGCGCCAAGCTCGGGCAGAACAAACTCGATAATCCCGGCGACAGCAGCGCGACCTCCTTCCAGGTCGGCGCCGTGCTGAGCGGCTCCATCGTTCCCGACACCGCGCACCTTCTAGTGGAGGGCGGCTACGAGTCGCTCCAGCAGCCCACGGCGGCGCCCTGGAGCAACGACTCGCTGGGCAGCCTGCTCACCTCGATCGGCCATGACAACTTCAACACGGCACTCGCCCGCTTCGTTGCGCCCAGCGTGCGGAGCTGGAAGGGCGGCCACGGGCTGGCGCGGCTCGATTGGCGGCTTGGAGCGCGCAATCAGCTGGCCGCCCGGCTCGGCTTCGCGAGCTGGAAGGAGACCAATCCGCTGCTCGGCGCCGATCTCTTTGCCGGCACCGGCAGCAGTCTCAAGGCCCGCGATCTCTCCGGCTCGGCCGCCGTGACCACGACGGGCGAGATCATCGCGAATGAGTTTCGATTCGGACTCAGCATGGCGCGCCGTGAGTGGCAGAGCGATGGCCCCGTGGGAACCATCCTGTCCGGTGAAGGCATCGCCTTCGGCACCGCACCCGCCCTTCCCGCCACCTTTGACGTCAAGCGGGTAGACCTCTCCGATGCAGTGCAATACAGCCTCGGGGCGCACCGGCTCAAGGGAGGCCTGAGCCTCAACCTCACCAGTTACCAGCAGGATTATCGCTTCGGCTCGCGCGGGCTTTTCCTGTTCGGAGCTGCCGCTGACTTCGCCTCGGGTACCGGGACCTTCTTTCAGGTGACGGGACCCGCGGAATCTCCGCGTTTCAGCGTGACGGCTCCCGGCATCTTTCTCCAGGATACCTGGACTGCGGCGCCCGACATCCAGCTTCAGGCTGGTCTGCGCTACGACACCCAGATCTTCCCCGCGCGGAAAATTGCCGCGGACACCGCCTGGCTCTCCGCGAGCGGTATTCCGAACGATTCCCTGCCCAAGTACCGCAAGAGGATTTCGCCGCGCGCGAGTTTTCTCTGGGACGTGCAGAACCGGGGGCAGTGGATCGTGCGCGGCAGCGGCGGGCTCTATCCGGGCGAGCTCGATCCCGCCCTCTTCGCGGAGGCCATTCTCTTCGACGGCGGCGCCACCGTCCGCCGCGGGCAGGGGGGTTTCCCCAGCTGGCCCGCCGCTGATGCGAGCGTTGCTCCCGCGGTGGGGAAGCGTCTGACGCTCTTCTCCGCCACCACCCGGTCGCCCCGCACGGCCAAGTTCGATGTGGGACTGGCCCACGGCATTCGTGGCGGCACCACGTTCTCCATTTCGGGCAGCTACGGCCACACGGACTTCTTGCTGCGGCGCTCGGATCTTAACCGTCCCGACGCCGGCAGCAGCGCCACTCAGGAAGGTCGGCCGCTCTTCGGCACGCTGGTCAAGCAGGGCGCGCTGGTGACGGTCGCCCCGGGATCCAATCGCAAGTTCAACAACTTTGATCTGGTGAGTGGTCTGGCACCGACGGGTTTTGTCGATCACTACGAGGTCACGGCCAGCCTCGAGCACCAGGTCAGCCGTGGGCTCTCGCTTGAGGCGTCCTATACCTACGGCAAAACGACCGACAACCTCCTCGGGTTGTTGCAGCCGGATCCCGCCGATCAGCTCGATCCGTTTCCTACCGGTATCCCCGGTGGGGGAGACTGGAGCTCGGGCCGTTCCGACCTCGATGTGCCGCATCGAGTGGCCGCCTCCGCGCACTATCGCTCGGCGGGCAAGACGCCGCTCGAAATCGGCGCGCGCTGGCGCTGGAGGTCCGGTCTGCCCTTCACCCCGGGCTTCCGCCCGGGCGTAGACCTCAATGGCGATTTCGGTGGCAACAACGATCCGGTCCTGGTGGATCAGGGTCTCGAGAGTGCGCTCGGCGCGAAGGGCTGTAGCGTCGTGGCCGGCGACTTTGCGGCTCGCAATAGTTGCCGCGAATCCAGCGTGCAGGCGCTCGATCTCAGACTGAGCGTCGGATTGCCGCTTCGGATCGGCTCCGGCGGGTCGTTGTCGCTCACGGTCGATGGGTTTAATGTCGTCAGCAGCAAGACGGGCGTCGTGGATCGCGCGGCGCTGCTGATCGATCCCGCCGGCTCGCTCACCACGGGCAGTAACGGAAGGGTGACGGTGCCCTTCCTTTCCAATCCCAATTTCGGATCTTTGTTGAGTCGGCGGGTGGACCCCAGGGTCATCCGCTTCGGGCTCAGAATGGAATACTGATGCGCATCTCGCTCTCCTCCCGGCCGGCGCTGCTGCTTGCTCTCACTGTGGGCTCCTTCGCCTGCACCAACGCGGGCGCTGATCTCGGCTTCCTCAGCTCCAGCACCGCGCGCGTCCTCGTTGGGGTGTACCTCGATCGTGATGGCTCCCACACTTTCAACGCGGCGGTGGATACCGTCTTTGCGGGCGCGCGGGTCGCGCTGCTCACACTGGGGACCCACGACACCGTCCGGACCCTGCTGACCGATAACAAGGGCGTTGCCACCTTCGATGCCGTTCCGGTCGGCGAGTACACTGTTGCGGTGACCCAGGCGAGTA
>DASYPD010000240.1:0-4224 GCA_036007005.1 Gemmatimonadales bacterium | reverse complement strand
GAGCTGGTCATCACGCTGATCTCGCACACCGAGGGGCGGCTCGACGCCGACAACGTCGACCGGTTCGTCGCCGCGTTCCAGGAGCGCACCGCGCTTTCGATCGGGGAGCTCTGGGCCGTCCCGGCAATGCTGCGGCTGGGGCTGCTGGAGAGCATCCGCCGCATGGCGCTGCGCAGCGTGCAGCGACTGGACGAGATCGAGGCGGCGGACCGCTGGGTGGCGCGGATTCAGGCGGACAACGAGGGAGACTCCACGGCGCTGGCCGACACGCTGGCGGAGTTCGTGCTGAAGCCGCCGGCGCTGAGCTCCATCTTCGTCTCCCGCTTCCTGCATCAGCTCCGGATGGCTCCCGGGGCATTCCCTCCCCTGGTCTGGCTCGAGCAATGGATCACCAGCGCCGGCTTGAGCCCCGACGAAGCTACGGCACGGGTGACGGACCGGCTGGCGCTCACCAAGCTGGTGATGGCCAACAGCATCATGAGCCTGCGCGGCATCACCCAGCGCGACTGGCGCAAGTTCGTGGAGAGCCAGAGCGTGCTGGAGCAAGTGCTGCGCGAGGATCCCGCCGGGTTTTACTCGCAGATGACCTTCGCGACGCGCGACGAGTATCGCCACGTGGTCGAGCGGATCGCCAAGCGCACGCGGCGGAGCGAGGAAGCGGTGGCGCGGGAAGCGATCGAGCTGGCGCGCTCCGGGGGCGCCGCTGCGGGCGAGCCGCAACGGGGACACGTCGGATACTATCTCGTGGATCGTGGGCTGGCCGGCCTCGAAATAACGCTGGGGTACCGGCCGCGCGCGGCCGAAGCGCTGCACCGCTGGGTGCTGAGCCACCCCAACGTGGTGTTCGTCGGCGGCATCCTTGCCGCGACGGCTGGCGCGCTCGCGGTACTCTTCCAGCTCGCAGGCGCGGAAGCACGCTCGGCGTGGGTCTGGGTGGCCCTGCTCGGGCTGCTGCCCGCGAACGACATCGCGGTGAGCCTGGTGAATCAGCTCGTCACCATCCTGCTGCCTCCCCGGCTGCTGCCGAAGCTCGATTTCCGCGATCAGGGAGTGCCGGAGGACTACCGCACCGCGGTGGTGATCCCGACGTTGTTCGACAGCGTGGACGAGGTGGGCGAGGCGCTGGCGAATCTCGAAGTGCAACACCTGGCCAACCGGGAAGCCCATCTGCACTTCGCGCTGCTGAGCGACTTCAAGGATTCCGCCACTGAGACCCGCGCGAGCGATGCCGGCATCATTGCGGCCGCGGTCGAAGGGGTGCAGGCGCTCAACGCGCGTTACGCACCCGAAAGCGGGGATGCCTTCTACCTGTTTCACCGGCCCCGGCGCTGGAACGCGGGGGAGGGCGTCTGGATGGGCTGGGAGCGCAAACGCGGCAAGCTGGCCGAGTTCAACCGGTTTCTGCGCGGTGGGGCGGCGGACGCTTTTACGAACGTCGTCGGCAACGTCGCGGCGATTCGCCGGGTGCGTTACGTCATCACCCTCGACTCGGATACCGTGTTGCCTCCCGACGCGGCATCGGCGCTGGTGGGCGCGCTGGCGCATCCGCTCAATCGTGCCACGTACGCTCGCGAGCGCGGGCGAGTGGTCCGCGGGTATGGCATTCTGCAGCCTCGGGTCGGCGTCTCGCTGGCCAGCGCGCACCGCTCGCGCTTTGCTTCGATCTACTCGGGCCATCCGGGGATCGATCCGTATACCACCGCCGTGTCGGATGTGTACCAGGACCTCTACGGCGAAGGGAGCTACACCGGGAAGGGGATCTACGACGTCGATGCGTTCGAGCGGGCGACCCGGGGCCGCTTCCGGGAGAATACGCTGCTCTCGCACGATCTGATCGAGGGCAGCTATGCCCGGGCGGGGCTGGCCACCGACATCACGGTCTACGACGACTACCCGACCAGCTACCTCACCTTCTCGCGCCGCAAGCACCGCTGGATCCGCGGCGATTGGCAACTGCTGCCGTGGCTGACTCCCCGGGTGCCGGGCGAGCGGGGCAGCGAGCAAAACCGGCTCTCCCTGCTGTCGCGCTGGAAGCTGCTCGACAATCTGCGGAGGAGCCTGGTCGAGCTGGCACAGCTCGGCCTGCTCCTGGCGGGCTGGATTCTGCTGCCGGGCTCGCCGCTCCGCTGGACGCTGCTGACCCTGGGCGCCGTCGCAGCGCCCTGGCTGCTCGCGCTGCTGCTCGCGGTGGTGCGTCCGCCGCCGGACAAGTCGTGGCGCGCGTACTACCGTGCCGTGGGCCAGGATGCGGCGACGAGTCTGCAGCAGCTCGCGCTGGCTGTCAGCTTCCTGCCGCACCAGGCCTGGCTCTCCCTCGACGCCATCGGGCGGACGCTCTGGCGGCTCGCGGTGACGAAGCGAAGGCTGCTCGAATGGGAACGGGCCTCGCGCGCCGAGCGGGTTACTGCGGGAACCGCTCGCGAGGTCTGGCGCGCGATGGGGCCGGCGATGCTGGCCACCAGCCTGCTCGCTCTGCTGCTCTTCGGCGTGGCGCTCCGGCGGGGGGTTCCGTTCGAGGTGGCGATTGGCGTGCTGCCGCTCGCGCTCATATGGAGCGTCGCGCCCGCCATCGCCTACGCGCTCAGCGTTCCGCGCCGGCCGGAGCAGCGCGCCCTTCCCAAAGATGCCGAGGCACTGGCGCTGCGCTACGCGCGGCTGCACTGGCAGTACTTCGAGCGCTTCGTCTCCGCCGAGAGCAACTGGCTGGCGCCGGACAACTTCCAGGACGAACCCGGCCCGCTGCTGGCGCTGCGCACCTCGCCCACCAACATCGGATTGCAGCTCCTGGCCACGGCCAGCGCCCACGACCTCGGCTTCATCGGGGCGGACGACATGACGGAACGGTTGGAGCGCGCCTTTGCAACGCTGGCGAAGCTGCCGCGCTTCCGCGGGCAGTTTTACAACTGGTATGACCTCAAGAGCCTGACGGTGCTGGAGCCGGGTTACATCTCGACGGTGGACAGCGGGAATCTCGCGGGGCACCTGATCGCGCTGCGGCAGGCGTGCCTGGCGTTCGGAGGACGGGAGGAGCTTGCTCAGCGACTGGCCGCGCTGGCAGAACAGGCCGAGCGCTACGTGAAGGAGATGGAGTTCGGCTTTCTGTTCGACCCGTCGCGCAAGCTGTTCGCCATCGGCTACAGCCCCGCGAGCCGTTCGCTGGATGCGTCGTACTACGACCTGCTGGCCTCGGAGGCGAGGCTGGCGAGCTTCGTCGCCATCGCCAAGAACGAGGTGCCGCTCAGTCACTGGTTCCGGCTGGGGCGCGGCCTGGTATCCGACGGAGGCGACACGGCACTGGTCTCCTGGAGCGGCAGCATGTTCGAGTACCTGATGCCGGCGCTGGTGATGCACTCATTCCCCTTCACGGTGCTGGGCCAGACCTACCACGGGGCGCTCGGCCGGCAGCGGGCGTACGGGCGTGAGCGTGCGGTGCCCTGGGGGATGAGCGAAAGCGCCTATAACGTGCAGGATCGACGGCACATCTACCAGTACCGCGGTTTCGGAGTGCCGGCGCTGGCGCTCCGGCGCGGGTTAGCGAGGCACCTGGTCGTCGCGCCTTATGCCTCGGCCCTCGCGGCGGTGCTCGATCCCGAGCGGGCGCTCGCCAATCTGCGGACGCTCGAGGCGCTCGGCATGCTGGGCGCGTACGGGTTCTACGACGCGGTGGACTACACGCGCCCCGACCCGGGGAAACCGTACGCGGTGGTGCACAGCTTCATGGCGCACCACATCGGGATGACCCTGGTCTCCCTCACCAACCTGCTGCAGGCGCAGCTCTGGCAACAGCGATTCCACAGCGACCCGATGGTACGGGCCGTGGCGCTGCTGCTGGACGAGCGGGTCCCCCGCCGGCTGGTACTGCCGGACGGGAGGCGCGGGTTGCTGGAAGAAGCTCCGCCGGCACCCGAGCCCCCGAAACCGGTGGTGCGGGAGATCGCGACGCCCCACACGCCACAGCCGCAGGTGGCGCTGCTGGGCCACACGCCCTACACCGTGATGGTCAGCAATTCGGGCGGCGGCTACAGTCGCTTCGAGGACCTTGCCGTCACGCGCTGGCGTGCCGACGGGACCCGGGATAACACGGGGCAGTTCTGTTACCTGAAGGATCTCACGCGGGGGCGGGTCTGGTCGGCGGGGTACCAGCCGTTGTGCACCGAGGCGGACTGGTTCCGGGCGTTGCTCGCCACCGACCGGGTAACCCTGGAGCGCGTGGACGGCGAGCTC
>DASYPD010000239.1:0-5766 GCA_036007005.1 Gemmatimonadales bacterium | reverse complement strand
TGGTCACTGGTCACTGGTCACTGTCTATTGTCCGATCAGCTCCTTCAGCAGGGCTTTGACGCGTTCGTCTTCCAGCCTTCCCAATCGAGTGATGAGCGAGCGGCGCACCGACGGATCGGTCTCGGTGCGCGCAATGCGGATCAGGACATCGACCGCCGCCCGATCGCCGTTCTTGAAGAGAGCCTCGATCGCCGACTCCTTGGCGCGCCGATCGGGCGCCTGATCATAGAGCTTGCCGAGCTGAGCGGTCGTGGCTCCCGCGCGCTGGGCTGCCTCCACCGCTCGGGCGCGAAGCTCGGCGGGGGCGTCCGCGTCGCCCGCGATCCCCAGCAGCCATTGCAGGTTGGCGGATCCGCCTTGATCGCCGAGCACGGAGAGCACCGCCTGCTTCGCGTTGGTGGAGCTCAAGCTCGCGTAGCGAGAGCGGAGCAACTCGACGTCCCGGGCCGTGGCGTACTCGCGGCCGAGGCCCCGAATCACTGTGATCCGGAGCTGCTCCGGGAGCGCCGGATCCTGAAAGGCGCTGCGGAGAAACTCCCGGGCACGCGGGTCGCCGGAACTGGCCAGCGCCTGGATGGCGGCCTGCCGCAGCCAGGGATCAGTCCCGTTGGCCATCCGGGTCAAGGCGGCGAGATCGGCTCGCTCGGAGCGGGCCATCACCGACACCGCCTGTTGGCGGATCGGAAGAGTTTCCTCCGCGTCGCTGGCCAGCACAATCAGCGCGGCAGAAGCCTTGCGGGCATCCTCCCCGCCGATGCGATCGAGCTCACGGCCGAGCCAGCTCATCGCGCCCTGCCGCACGGAACGGGACAGCTCGCGATTGCGGGCGAGGGCCAGCAGTCCCGGCCACACCGTTGCGCTGTCCGCCAGCACGGCGGGAAGAATTGCCTCCCGGGCCGGGCGGCCATCCGCGCGGGCCGCCAGCTCGAGCAGATACTCCGCCGCGGCGGCTGAGCCGACTGCACCCAGGTCGGTCACGCCGTCGGGGACGGATTCCGGAGCGATCTCGACCTCAATACCGACTACCTGACCGCCCGCGCGAGTCACCCGGACAGCAACCGGGCCCCGCCGGCAGGGCATCCGATCGAGACCATCCCAGAGGTTGACGCCCCCGGATGAGAAATAGGTCGAGCGGCCCACCGAAATCGACGGCCCCAGACCGCAGACATCGGTACGCGCCGCATAGCGGAATTGCACCCGCGCATCTCCACCGCCCTCCACTCGTGAGCGTAGGCCGCCTTGTCCCAGCAGGGAAACCGCCCCCCCGGCGACGCCCACGACCGCGACACCCAGTATGAGGCCCCACGCCCGGGCGCTCATGGCTTCTCAATCAGCTCGAGCAGGAGCTTGGTGGTGCGGGGATCGTTCTTCCTGGTCAGGGCGGCAAGCGCCTGGCGGCGCACTTGAGGATCGGTTCCGGAGCGCACGATCTCGATCAACTTGTCGACGGCCGCGGGATCGTCCCGGTTGGCGAGCTGGCTCACCACCGCGTAGCGGAGTTCCCGCTCCGAGAGCGCGTCAAAGAGCTTGCCCAACTCCTCGATGGAGAGCGAGCTCGTCTTGATGCGCGACAGCGCCGCGCGCCGCAGCCCGATGTCCTCCTCCCGGTTCTTCGCGAGGCCCAGCAGCCATTGATCGTTGGGGCTGCCTCCCATCCGCGCCACCGCGCTGATGATCGCTTCCTTGACCACGCGAGACTCGCTCTTGGAGTAGAGTCCACGCAGGAAGGCCGCATCCTCCTCTTCGCCACTGCTCGGACGGGCCGGAGCGGTTCGCTTGTCGGCGGAGCTCCACGGCTCGCCGCCGGTCGACGCACTGGCGAGCTGGAGAATAGCCTCCGCGCGCACGCGATCCGAAAGATCGGCCTTCTCGATGTAACCGCGCAGCACCCGCTTTACTTCGGGTCCGCCCCGAGCCCGCAGAGCCGCGAGGACGGCCTGGCGGGTCCGTTCGTCGCTGCTCTCGTTGAAGAGCTGCTCCAAGGTCCTGGCCGTGGTTGCGCCGGCAGAGCGGCCAATGAACATGATCGCGTCGCTGCGCACGCCGGGGTCAGGATCGTTCTTGGCAACGTCGACCAGATCCGCGACGGCATCGTCCGATCCCTTTCTCCCGAGGATATAGACCGCACGGCGGCGCAGCGTGGCCGAGCACTCGTCCCGCCGGGCGAGCACCCGCTTCAGGGTGGGCCGGGCTTCCGGGGCGTCGAGCTGCGCCAGCGCGTTGAGGGCCTCGGCACGGACCTCGATTTCTTCGCGATCGCAGCCGGTCCCCGACGCCGTGGCCGCGCGCAGCGCCGCCGCGGCTTGCGCATCCCCGCGCGCGGCGAGCGCCGCGTAGAGCCGGGTGCGCAAGGTGGCCGCATCGGGATCCGAGCCCGCGTCGGGATACTTGTCCTGCTGGGCTTTGAGAGTCGCGAGAGCGGCGCGCAGCTCTTCGGATGACCCCGAGCGGTAGAGCGCAAAGGCATGCCAGTACATCGCCGACGGCGCGACCCGAGCGCGCGGATACCTCTGCTCGAACGACTGGAAGAGCGCCGAAGCGCGAGCGTATTCGCCGCGATTGAGCGCCTCCCGAGCCGCGCGGAACAAGGAATCTTCGGGGCTGCCCTGTTCGCGCGGCAGGTCGACAAAAAGCGGCTCGGGGGGAAGCTGGAACTGGAGCTGCTCCAGTGCTGCAAGCGGCTCAGTGGGCAAGTCGAATTGAAGCCTCGAGAGGTCCAGGTTGAATCGCGGCAGCTCGAAGCGCAGCTGATCGAGCTGGTTTGTCAGCACGACGAGGGGGCGCACTGGGACTGGCCGGGGAAGAGTTGGAGTCGGTGCCGGAGTCTGCGCGGCTGCCGACCCGAAGGTCAGCGCCAGCAGTGAGAGCTGTGTCATGTGCATTGCGAGCGCTCCGCCGGTCACGGCTGAGAGGTGGAATTCTCCGCGAGCAATCCGCGAAGGCGCGGGAGCACTTCCCGCTGATCGAGAGCCTGATCGATGAGATACACGTCCGGCGGCGACGCCCGTCTCGGCAGCCGGACAATCTGGGCCAGCACCAGCTCCAAGTCGGCAAGGAGCTCTTGCAGATGGGGGTCGCTCGCCTGGGGAGAATCGAGCAACAGCCGGGTGGTTGCCAGAAGATCCCGGGCTTGAGCGGAGGAAGCTTGGGAAAGCCGGCCCCGCTGAGTCGCGTCCGTCAAGCTGACCAGAAGCCCGGTCACCCGCTCGAGATAATCCGTCGCAATACCGACAAACGGCGCGCGGGTGGCCTCGGTGGGAGCGGGCGGGAGGGAGGCCACGGTGCTGAGCGCTGGGGCCGAATGACGCTTGAGCAGGGACGGGACCAGCTGGCCCAGCCCAAAGCCGAGGACCAACGTTGCCGCCAGCGGGAGTAACCTGCGGCTCCAGCGGCCCGGCCGCGGTGTCGCGGGGAAAGCCCTCAGCTCGATTGCCTGCCAGATCGCGTCGAGCGGCGGATCCCGCGGCGGAACGCGCCAGGTTTCTTTGAGCTCGCCGAGCCGGCGTTCCAGCTCCTTGTCTTCCATATTCTGATAGCCTCTCCTACTCGGCCACGATCCCGGCCAATGCCTCGCGCAATCGCGCGCGCGCCTCCGCCAAGCGAGCCTTACTGGTGCCCTCCGGGATATCGAGCAGCTGTCCGATCTCCCGGTGGGTGAAGCCTTCCACGTCGTGCAATACCACCGGCATCCGCAAACGAACGGGCAGTCGCTCTAACTCGGCCTGCAAACGGTCCCGCAGATGCGGATCGCTTTCGCTTTCACTGCTTGCCACGCTCTCCGCCGCCGCCAACTCGAACTCCCGCGCCCTGACCCGGCGCAAGCGCCGTAATCCCGTAAACAGCATCGACAGCGCCACCGAATGCAGCCAGGTCGAGAACGCGGAGTCGCCGCGGTACTGCTCGAGCCGCTGGAACACCTTGACGAAGGTGTCCTGCGTGTATTCGCGAGCGAGCTCCTCATCGCCCACCGATCGATAGATCAGTCGATACACGCGCGGGGCATGCCGATCGTAGAGGCGGCGGGCTGCCATCCGGTCGCCGGCGCGGGCGCCTGCGATCAGTTCCGAATCGTCCACACACCGTCCCTTGCGGCCGCAGGGCGAGTGGCCTGCCTATGCATTGGGTATGACGTAGGCAGCCTGGAAACGGTTGGGTTGCTGCGGAAAGACGCGACTACGAGGGGGACGCAGCTCGACAAAGGGTTGGCGTTTATAGTAGTCGTCATTACTACTTATATCGCCAGCAATAACTCGCCGCCGAACTCATGGAGTTGCCAGCGGCGGAGCCCCTCGACCTGGGCGAGCTGCTCCATTGAGCGGGGGAGGGCGCGCGCAATCGCCTCCAACAACCAGTTGGGAGCGAGGATTCCCGGGGCGAGCTGGTAGCGTGTTGCCAGGTTGGAACGGGCCGCCTTCAGGCGATCCAGTCGCGCGGCGAAGGCAGGATCGGGACGGTGGTGCGGCACGCGGGTAAACTTCGGAAGCTCTGCCTCGGGTACTCCCAGTCCGCGCCGTACTGCGGCGAGGATCTCCTCGCCTCGTCGTTCCACGAGCTCCCGGCCGAGGCCGCGTACTTTGGTCAGCTCGGCGAGGCGGGCGGGCGGCTGTTGGGCGAGCGCGAAGAGGGCCTCGTTCCCCACGATGCGGAAGGCGGCCCGGTCGAGCGCTTCGGCCAGCCGGGTCCTCCAGACGTAAAGCTCGCGGAAAATGGCAAGGGCTCGCGCGCTGAGTGTGCGGGCCCCCTTTACCGCCAGCGCGTCGAGCTCGGGAGGGTCCGGCTCGGGCCAGCGGACTTGGGTGAGCAGTTCGCATTCTTCCTCGACCCAGCTCAGGCGGCCTTGCTCGAGCAGCTGTTGATGCAGGAGATCCCGCAGCGCCGGGAGGTGCCGCGTGTCCGTCGCGGCGTAGGCGAGCATGGCAGGCGAGAGCGGACGGAGCGACCAGTCGGCGCGCTGGAACTGTTTGTCGAGCCGGACGCCGAAGTGTTTGTCGAGCAGCGCCGCCAGGCCAATGCCGGACTCGTTGAGAAACTGGGCCGCGACACGCGTGTCGAACAGCCGCGCGGCGCGAAACCCGAATTCATGGCCGAGCAGCCGGAGATCGTAATCGGCATCATGGAATACGAACTCGATGCCCGGATCAGCCAGCAGCTCCCCGAAGCCCGGAAGCCCAGCCACGGCCAGTGGATCGACCAGCCAGGTCTCCGCTCTGCTGGAGAGCTGCAGCAGATAGACCCGATCCCGATGGCGATGGAAACTGGCCGCTTCGGTATCGACGGCCACCAGGAGTTCGTTCCGCAAGTTCTCGAGCAGCTCGGTGAAGCTGGAGGGCTCCTCGATGACGTGCGGCACTTCGTGCGATCCTGCGAAAGGGAGAGGAGGAATAGTAGCGGCTCGCCGGTAACCCGGCGTATTCTTGAGGCAGCCCGGAGCCGCCCATGAGCCTCACGGAAGTCGAACAAGTCGTGTACCCCGATGATTGCGACGCGTTCGGACATTTGAATCAAGCGGCCTTTCTGCGGGTCTTCGAGCGAGCCCGGTGGGATCTGTTGGGCCGTGGTCCCGGCATGGACGTTTTCGTGCGGCACGATGCCTGGCCGGCCGTGCGCAAGACCGTCATCGACTATCTGGCTCCCGCGTTTGCGGGGGACATCCTGCGGGTGCATCAGGCTCTGGTTCATCACGGGCGCACCAGCTTTACGATGCGGCAGACGGCCCGGCGGGCCAGCGACGGCGCGCTCATCGCCACCGCGGAATTCGTCTTCGTC
>DASYPD010000238.1:0-4078 GCA_036007005.1 Gemmatimonadales bacterium | reverse complement strand
CCATGACCGACATCACCATCACCACCATGCGCGAGGACGCTGCGTCCAAGGACCTGCGTGTCACGGTTCCGGTGGAACGCGTGCGCGAGGCCGAGGACCAGGCCGTGCGGCAATACGCCAAGCGCGCGCGCCTACCCGGCTTTCGCCCCGGCACGGCGCCGGAGGCAGTAGTGCGGCGGCGCTTCAGCGGCGAGATCCGCCAGCGGGTCATCGAGCAAGTGATCCGCGAAGGCTGGGAGGAGGCCAAAACCGCGGAGGCGCTGCACCCCATCGCGGATCCCTCGGTACGCAACCTGAAATTCGAAGAAGGTCAGCCCGTCGAGTTCGAGCTGCTCGTCGAGGTGCGCCCGGAGCTCCAGCTGGAGCGGCTGGGCGGCTTCAGCCTCACCCGGAAAGTCGCCGCGGTGAGCGACGCGATGGTTGCCGAGCAGCTCGCCCGGCTGCGCGAGCAGCGTGCCGCGTGGCTGCCTGTCGAAGCGGAGAAACCGGCGCCCAGCCAACTGGTGCGCGTTGAAGTCGCCCCGATCGAGAACGGCGAGGTGCAGGAGGCGCAGCCCTATTCGCTCGTGCTCGGCGACGGGCAGGCCCTCCCCGCGCTCGAAGAGCAGATCATGACGTTGCTCCCGGGTGAGACCAAAGATGCCGAAGTGCGCTTCCCCGAGGATCATCCCGATCCGGAGCGGCGGGGGAAAGCCCGCACCGTGCGCATCACCCTGCATGAGGTCAAGCGCCAGGAGCTCCCGCCGCTCGACGATTCGTTCGCCAAGGAAGTGGGGGACTTCGAGACGCTCGACGCCCTCCAGGCGGGAGTGCGGCAGGACCTGGCCGCCGCGGCGCAACGTGATGCCGACGCGGCACTGCGGGAACAGCTGGTGGACCAGATCGTGCAGGCCAATGCCGTCGAGGCGCCGCCCTCGCTGGTGGACCGGATGCTGCATGGGCTGCTGCACGCCTACGAGGTTCCCCACGAGAAGGCGGAAGGCTTCTATCAGGAGTTCCGCCCGATCGCCGTGGCGCAGGTGCGCCGCGAGCTGGTGCTTTCGACCGTGGCGGAGCGCCAGAGCCTTAAGGCCAGCGAAGCCGAGCTCGACGCGCGCATCGCGCGGATTGCCGAGCAGCGCAGCAGCACCGCGGCCCAGGTATACGCGTCACTCGAGAAAGCCAAGCGGCTCGACGAGCTCGCCCGTTCCGTCACCGAGGAGAAAGTCTTCGACTGGCTCCTCTCGCAGTCCACCGTCACCGAGGCAGCCTCGTGACCAGCATGCTCTATCCGCCCTACATTATCGAGCGCTCCAGCCGGGGTGAGCGGACCTACGACATCTTCTCCCGTCTGCTCATGGATCGGATCGTCTTCCTCGGCGCGCCGATCAACGACGAGGTCTCCAACATCATCATCGCGCAGCTGCTCTTTCTCGATGCCGACAATCCCGAGAAAGACGTCTACATGTACATCAACTCGCCCGGCGGCATCGTGTCGAGCGGCATGGCGATCTACGACACCATGCAGCACCTGCGCGCACCGATCAACACGATCTGCATGGGCATGGCGGCCTCCATGGGCTCCTTCCTGCTCGCGGCGGGACGCAAGGGCAAACGCAGCGCGCTGCCGCACGCGCGCATCATGATCCACCAGCCCTCCGGCGGCACCCAGGGCGCCGCGGCGGATATCGAGATCCAGGCGCGGGAGATTCTCTACCTGCGCACCAAGATGAACGAGCTCTACGCACAGCACACCGGACAATCGATCGAGCAGATCGAGAAGGACATGGACCGGGATCGCTACATGAGCGCCGAGGAGGCCAAGACCTACGGAATCATCGATACGGTCTTTGCGCCGCATACTGCACCGGCCAGCAGTCCCGCCTTGGCGGCCACTTGACCCCGTCTGCCGGGGCACCCAGCTTTCCCGCGACCCTGTCCCCGCGCCCCCGCGCGAGCTGAGCGCCCATGTCGAACGACAAGCACCTCCGGTGCTCGTTCTGCGGTAAATCGAAGGATTCGGTCCGGAAATTCATCTCCGGCCCGTCCGTCTACATTTGCAACGAGTGCATCACGCTCTGCAACGAGATCCTCGCCGAGGACGAAGAACGTGAAGTCGTCGACAACATCACGCAGGTTCCCACCCCGTCGGAAATCAAGGAAGTTCTCGACCAGTATGTGATCGGCCAGGAGCGCGCCAAGCGGACCCTGGCCGTCGCCGTCTATAACCATTACAAGCGGATCAATTCGGCCAGTGGGCGCGATGCCACGGGCGTCGAGCTCGACAAGTCCAACATCCTGTTGCTTGGGCCGACCGGCGTCGGCAAGACCCTGCTGGCGCAGACCCTCGCCCGTATCCTCGACGTGCCCTTTACCATCGCGGACGCCACCACGCTCACCGAGGCTGGCTACGTCGGCGAGGACGTCGAGAATATCCTGGTGCGGCTGCTCCAGGCCGGCGAATTCAACGTCTCGGAGTGCGAACGCGGCATCGTCTACATCGACGAGATCGACAAGATCGCGCGCAAATCGGAGAACCCGAGCATCACGCGCGATGTCTCGGGAGAAGGCGTGCAGCAGGCCCTGCTCAAGATCCTCGAGGGCACCGTGGCCTCGGTGCCTCCGCAAGGTGGGCGCAAGCATCCGCAGCAGGAATACATCCAGATCAATACCAAGGACATCCTCTTCATCTGCGGCGGCGCCTTCGACGGGCTCGAGAAGATCATCGAGGGCCGCTTGGGCCGGCAGCAGATCGGCTTCGCCGCGGCGACCGAGCGGGACAAGGCGCCCGAGCTCGACAAGAAGAACTGCTTCGGCCACGCCGAGCCGGATGATCTGCTGCGCTTCGGGATGATCCCCGAGCTGGTGGGCCGGCTGCCGGTGGTGGTGCCGCTCGAATCGCTCGACGAGGAATCGCTGGTCCGCATCCTGATCGAGCCCAAGAACGCGATTACCAAGCAGTACCAGAAGCTGTTCGAGCTCGAGAACGTGGGGCTCAGCTTCGATCCGGAGGCGCTCCGCGCCGTGGCCCGGAAGGCGCTCAAGCGTTCGACCGGCGCGCGCGGGCTCCGCGCCATCCTGGAAACCGTCATGACGGATCTCATGTTCGACCTGCCCTCGCGCGACGACGTCCGCGAGGTGCTGGTGACCCCCGAATGCATCACCGATGGGCGCCCCCCGATGGTGGTGACCGAGCGCCCGCGCCAGATTCGCGAAGCGTGAGCTTTGCCGGACTGCCGATCGAGTTCGTCGGCAGCTTTCCCGATCCCCTCCAGCCGCTCGACCCCCAACTTCCCGAGATCGCGTTCGTCGGCCGCTCCAACGTCGGCAAATCCAGCCTGCTCAATGCGCTGGTGGGCCGCAAGGCGCTGGCGCGGATCAGCTCGGCGCCCGGGAAGACCGAGCTGCTCAACGTGTATCGGTTTTCCGCGGGTTACTTGCTCGATCTTCCCGGCTATGGCTTCGCCCAGCGTTCCAAGGCGGTGCGGGCGGGCTTCCGGGAGCTGCTCGAGGCAGTGGCCGGGAAGCGCCCGACGCTCACCGGGGTGGTCTGGCTGCTCGATGCGCGGCACTCGCCCTCCCAGGACGACCTGGCGATCCAGGACCTCCTGGTCGAGGCCGGGCGCCCCGTGCTGGCGGTGCTCACCAAGGCCGACAAGCTGAGCGCCGCGGAACGGGGTCGGGTGTTGAAGCAGCGCTCGCGTGAACTCGGGATGGGGACGGGAGAGCTGCTGCTGACCAGCAGCACCACGAAGCTGGGGATCGAGGAGCTGCGGGAAAGCGTGCTCCAGGCGGTGAGAAGTGAGAGGTGAGCAGGGGCTGCGGGGAAGGGACCTCTCACCGCTCACCGCTTACCTCTTACCCGGCCGCACAGCATGAGGTCATTTGAGCTCTCGATAACGGTGCGGCCGGCGGACATCGACGCCCTCGGTCACGTCAACAACGTGGTCTATTTGCGCTGGATGCAGCAGGCGGCGACGGCGCACTGGGAGCAGGCGGCGAGTCCCGCAATCAGGGCGCAAGTCGGCTGGGTGGTGATCCGGCACGAGATCGACTACAAGGCGCCGGCGTTCGTGGGCGAGCAGCTCTTGGCGCGGAC
>DASYPD010000237.1:0-4555 GCA_036007005.1 Gemmatimonadales bacterium | reverse complement strand
CTGCTACTCCGTAAAGGTTGGCAGTGAGGGTAGTAGTTCCTTGAGCGTAGGCGTGAACTCGCGCGGTGGAGATAAGATTGGCAGCGGAGGGATTGCTGCTACTCCAAACAGCCGTTCCAGTCCGAGTTACTGTTGTCCCGTACTGATCTGTGGCAGTTGCAACAAAGTTATAATCCTCACCTACATAGATCGAGGCTGGTCCGCTAACAGAAACCGAAGAGGGACTTCCTATGTCCAAGAGTACCACCTTAGTTCCGCAGGTACCATAGGAGGGATCGCCACTGACACAATCAACTCGTAGCGAGGTGAAGCCCGAAGAAACTCCCGTGAATGCCCAACCTTGTCCAGCGGCGGTCGTTTTTGTGCCTGGGGTCGCAATCCGGCTATCGCCTACCGTCCAGTTGTTGAATACGGAATAACCGCCGGGGGTAACCGAATAGATCCCGCCGCAGGTTGAATAGACATAGTTCACGGCGTTGAACTGAATGCCGACGACTTGGTGATAGATTGTCGGGTTCTGGATCCCTTCGATGAACAGGTCACCAGAGTTTGTAGGAAGGCAAACCGATGCCGTCCCACCGCCCGCAAGAAGGTTGCTCGGTTGCAGAGTGGTGGTACCTTCGGGACTTGCCGCGCAGCCAGTAAGTGCGAGGAAGGCCAGTTCATGGAACCAGCATGAGGAGTGTCGCAATGGATCTCCTTGGTGGTGTTGTCGCGGGTTAAAGTGGAGCGATGAATCTGTGTCTGCCTTGCCGCATACACACCACGGCAATCTTCTTGGTGAGGACGGAGATCATCTCAACTTCCCTCGGAAGCCAATTTCGATAGTCGCTGATCGCAATGTGACCATGTCTTACCCACTCGTTCGATCACTGTACTTGGACAATCGAGTATCCGCCACTAGAAGGTCTTATAGGGGTATCCATTTCGAGCGGGGTAAGCACGCGGTTGACCTCCCGTGGGTTTGGTAGGTTGTCCGTAATTTCAGCGCCGCTGCTGCTGTCGCCCTCGACCGGGTCGCCCGGTCCACCGGAGACCTAGAGACCACCCTAGTACTTCTCACAGGGTTATCCGAGACTCTCCGAATTCCGCAATTTTAGTGAGATAGCTAGCGCTCCAGAGCTAGAAGCTGCATGATTGGCCATTGTACGTCCGTCCCCCTTCGTGTAACTGCGTAACCAAGGGGTGCACAGCTCATGGCGCGACGCTCGCTCGTTCTCGCCGATGATCACGAACTCGTGGCGCGTGGCCTGGCAAGCCTGCTCACACCGCACCACGAGGTCGCAGGCATAGTGCACACCGGGAACGACCTCCTGGCGCTGCTCGAACGTGACACCCCGGAATGCGTCCTGCTCGACATTTCAATGCCCGAACGCAATGGCCTCGACGTCCTGCCTGATCTGCGGCGTCGTTGGCCGAACCTCAAAGTTCTCGTGGTGACCATGCACCTAGACCGAGCTCTCGCCGACCGGGTCTTGAGTCTCGGCGCCGACGGATTTGTGCCGAAGGATGCGGGAGTGGAGGACTTGCTTGCGGCAATCGAGACGGTGTTTGCAGGAAAAAAGTATATGTCACCTCGAGTTCCCAAGCATACCGACCGGTGTGGTCTCGCTGCCCTTCATCCTGCCCTCATCTCCCTGACCCCTCGGCAGCAGCAAATCCTGTTTCTCATCAGCGAGGACCGCTCCACCGCCGCCATCGCCAAGGAGCTCGCGCTCACCGAGAGCACCGTATCCTTCCACCGAACCAACATCCGCAGAAAGCTGGGAATCGACAGCGAGCCCGGCCTATACCGGTTTGCCCAACTCATGCGAGATGCGCTCGCGGAGACCAAGCCGGAATACCAAGCTTCTCAGAATTGACTCTGGCAGCCCGCGGCAAAAATGAAGCAAAACCGGATAGCCCAGAGCCCGCTTCGTTACCTGGAGAGGCGCGCAACGTGGCTAGGAGCAGCTCGGGAGGGCGCAGCGTCCAGGCCATGTCGGCGTGACCTATAACTACTCCTAGGGGTTTGGTTCCCCGGACAGCGCTCCAAAGCCTCTCAAACTCCCTTGATGGGTTGCGAGGTCTGCCGGCAGCCCGGATGCTTAGCTCCCCCTCCCACGGGTCCGGCATGCCTCGTCTTTCCCTAGGGCTTTGGCTCCCCGCCGCCCTGTGCGTCGCCCTGACCGGCCGGCTGCCCGCCCAGTCCGCGCCCAAGATCAACATCTACCGCTTCGTCCTCGACGTGGACCTGCCGGAATCGGCCGCACTGGTCGCGCTGGACATGGCCACCAGCCACGTGCGTGGGCGGCGGCGAGCGCCGCCTCGCCGATTATCGCTCCATGTCGGTGGCCGGCCGGCTCAAGCGCGTGGTGACCAAGACCGCACTCTCGATCGCCGCCTTCGCCGATCCGGATGCTCCCGGAGCTCTCCTGGCCGGGGTGGGCATCCGCACCACGTTCCACGACCCCCACGATCCCATCGGCACGACGCGCCTCCCGGAAGAAGTGGATTCCGCGCTGGCGGCGCATCGCGCCGGCTTGACCTCGAGCGCGGAGGAGGAAACCGAAGACCGCGGCGCCGACGTCACCGCGCTCTACGCGGCCGCTCGGCGCACCGTACGGCAAACCGGCGACGTGCAGGTCTCCGCCGGGTGCGAGGAGTGAGTCGCGGTTGCCGGATGTCCCACGACGTCAACCGGTGGCCGCGACCTTCTCGCTGTCCAGACCCCTAGTTGTTGCGGTTCTCGCCTTCTTGAACGGATTCGAGCGGAGTAGGATAGGAATTCCGAACCGAGTAGTCGGACCAAGCATAAAACCAACCAATCGCTCCCCCTGTTGCCGGATTCCTGATGGGGGTTCTGATCTTACCTAGAGATCGCGCCTTCGGAGACTGACGATGGGCATGACTGCGGCCTATGGCCAATGCCCAGCGGGTGGTGGCCGCCGAATTGCTGGCCGCGGCGCAGGGTCTCGAGTTTCTCCGCCCGCTCAGGCCGGGACGCGGGGTGGAGCTGCTCTTCCGAAAAATGCGCGAGCCGCCCGGTGGGGTTCGGCACGAGGATCGTCCACCGGGACCGGATCTGGAGCGGCTGGCGGAGCTGGTTGCCACGGGAGAGCTGGATCCGGGAGGCTGACGTTTCTCTCCCTCGCCGGTCCTTTTCTTGCTATCTTCCGTTGCCACAAAGCGTTCTGCCGTTCGCCCCTGGTCTCCTGCGAGGCCGATGAATCTCGACAAGCTGAAGGAAGCCGCTCGAAAGTTCGAGCAGCGCGAGGAATGGCGCCGGGCCATCGATGTCTATCTCCAGGCGATCCACGAAGCCGAGGAAGCCGGGGAAGAGGGTACCCAGGACCCGGGGCTCTACAATCGTGTCGGCGACTTGCAGCTCAAAGCAGGAGACAGCCTGGCGGCGTTACGGGCCTATGAGGAAGCGGCGCAGCTCTACGCCGATCAGGGCTTTTTCAACAACGCCATCGCGCTCTGCGGCAAGATCCTGCGGGTCAATCCGAGCCGCACCGGCACCTACCTGCGGCTGGCGCAATTGCATGCCCGCAAGAATTTCGTCGGTGAAGCCAAGAAGAATCTGGTCGAGTATCTCGAGCGGATGAATGGTGTCGGTCAGCTCGAGGAAGCCTTTACGGCCCTCAAGCTCTTCGCCGACCAGTTTTCCGCCAATCCCGACATCCGGCTGATGCTGGTGGAGCTGTTGCGCGCGTCGTCGCGCAACGAGGACGCCAAGGAGCAACTCGAGAAGCTGGCCTTGGAGCTCGAGGCGCGCGGAGATACGACGGCCGCGCGGCGTACCCGGGAACGCTTACAGGCGATCGAAGGCGGCGCCGGGAGTGCCGCAGGGTCCAACGAGCTCATCTTCCTGGATACCGGACTCGCTCCGGAGCTGACTCCCGGATCGAATGTGTTCCCGCCCGCGACGGGAGAGCCGCCCAAGCGGGTGGGGAGGTCCGGGGGAGCGGTTCTGCCGGCGCCAGCTCCGGACGACACGCTGCTGTTCGACGCGGCCGCGCTGGAGAGCGACGGCCTGGCCCTCGACGATCCGACGCTCGAGTTGCTGGAGGAATCTCGGGAGGCGATTCCGCTGCCGTCCAAGCCGGCCCATGCTCGGGCCGATCCGGCCCTGCTCCAGCTGACCGACGCGCTGGCGGCCGCGGATTTCGCCGCCGGCGTGGAGCCGACAGGAAATCTGCGCCACCGGGCGCATCGGCTGCTCGCGGCAGGGGACGGCGCCGGCGGCCTGCGCGCGCTCGAAGAGGCGCTCCGCACCCTGGAGGCCGAGTCGCAGTGGAACGAAGCGCTGCTGGTGGCGGCCGATCTGGTGCGGCTCGAGCCGAGTGTGATCTACCGCTATCAGAAACAGGTGGAGCTCGCCTATTTCGCCGGCGAACGGCGGGTGCTGATCGCGGCGTATGTCGAGCTCGCTGATGCGCTGATGCGCGCGGGCGCGACGCACCAGGCGGCGCAGGTGTATCGGCGGGTGCTGGAGCACGACCAGGCCAACGCCGCGGCCCGCGCGGCTTTGGCGCTGATCGCTCCCGCGGCGGTAAACGCCGCGCCGAAG
>DASYPD010000236.1:0-5323 GCA_036007005.1 Gemmatimonadales bacterium | reverse complement strand
TCATCCTCTCCGTCGTCACCACCGGGCAGGTCCGCTCCGAAGCGATGAGCGTGCTGAAGAGCGAGACCCAGGGCACCATCGCCGCGGTGCTGGTGAGGGCGGGCGACCGGGTGCGCCGAGGCCAGGTGTTGCTACGGGTGGACCCCCGGCCGCTCGACCTCGCGGTGCGTGAAGCCGAGGCGAACCTCGAGAAGGCCCGCCTCGCACTGCTCGACAACACGGTGCCCGACTCGATCGTCACCGGCCGCGCCATCACCGGCGAGCGACTCAAGAACGCGGAGATCCGCGTCGGTCTGGAAGGAGCCAGGGTGGCGCTGGATCGCGCCAAGCTCGAGCGCGAGAAAGCCAGCATCATCGCGCCGTTCGATGGCGTGATGGACGAGGTGAAAGTCTCGGTCGGCGAGCGGCTGGCCAATGCACAGGAGATCGGCCGCGTGGTGGACCTCCAGCACCTCCGGATCGAGGCTGCGGTACTGGAGCACGACCTGCCCTTGCTCAAAGTCGGTGGGCAGGCGGTGGTCACCGCGGCGGCCGCGCCGGATCACCCCGTGATCGGGAGAATCGCCGCCATCCTGCCCATCGTGGACAGCGCGACGCGCGCGGGTCGCGCAGTGATCCGCGCGGGCGGCGGCGGGGTGCTGCGACCCGGGATGTACGCCGACATCCGGCTCGAGGCGAGCCGGCTGCCCAATCGGATCATCGTGCCGGCGCGAGCGGTGATCGAGCGCGACGGGCGGCCGCTGGTCTTCGTGGTGAAGAACGGCCGCGCCCAGTGGGTCTACATCTTCCCCGGCCGCACGAACGGCGCCGAGACCGAAGTGCTGCCCGACAGCGCCTCGGGCCAGATCCCCCTCCAGCCCGGCGACATCGTGCTGGTCGAGGGCCACCTCACGCTCACGCACGACGCACCCGTACGCGTGATTCAGAAGGCGGAGCGGGAGAAGCCGTGAAATCAGGGGATCAGGGGATCGGGGGATCGGGGGATCTGGGGATCAGGGGAAGGTCCTAAGTGTCGCTTGCCGCCGCGGCCCTCAAGCGCCCCGTAACGACCGTCGCGGTGACGCTCGGCTTCGTGCTGCTGGGCGCGGTGTCGCTGGGCCAGCTTCCCGTCTCGCTGCTGCCCGACGTGTCGCTCCCCGTGCTCACCATCCGCACCTCCTACCCCGGCGCCGCGGCGACCGAAGTCTCCCGCTTCATCGCGGAGCCGATCGAGGAAGCCGTCGCGGCGACGCCGGGGCTGGTGGAGCTCCGCTCGGTGAGCCGCAACGGCGAGGCGGTGACGACGCTCAAGTTCAGCTGGGGCACCAAGATGACGACCACGGTGCTGCAGGTGCGCGAGCGGCTCGACAACGCACGCGGCAACCTGCCGGCGCGCGCCGAGCGCCCCACCCTGCTGACCAGCGACCCCGGCGAGCGGCCTATCGCCGTGTTAGGCCTGAGTGGCGCCGGCGACCTGCGCTCCATCGCGCGCACCGCGTCGGAGGTACACGCGCGCCGGCTCGAGCAGCTCGCCGGCGTGGCGAGCGTCGCGGTAGTCGGCGACCCCAAGGACGAGATCCGGGTGGATATCAACCCGGAAAAGGCGCGCGCGCTCGGCGTCACCCCGCTCGACATCGCGACCGCGGTGCTCTCGGCGAACGCGGGCGCGCCCGGCGGTACCATCCGCCGAGGCCAGTTCCGCTTCGCGCTCCGCGCGCTCACCGAATTCCAGGACGTGGGCGAAGTGGCGCGCACGCCCGTCGGTCCGGCGCGCAGCGGGATCACGCTCGCCGACATCGGCTCCGTGTCGCTGGGCGCCGCGGATCCGGAGACCCTGACCCGGCTCGATGGCAAGCCCGCAGTGGGGCTCGTGGTATATAAGGACGCGGGCGCCAACACCGTGGCGGTCACCGACGCGATCTACCGCACGATCGCCGCGCTGGGCAAGGAATTTCCCGGCGTCACTATCCGGGTGGTGGCCGCGCAGGCGGAATTCGTCAGCACCGCGCTGGGGAACCTCTGGCAGGAGATCATCGCCGGCGGCATCCTGTCGCTGCTGGTGATCGTGCTGTTCCTGCGCGACTGGCGCGGCTCGCTCGCGATCGCGCTGATCATTCCGCTCTCGGTGCTCACCGCCCTCACCCTGCTCCAGTTCCTCCACGTCACCGTCAACATCCTCTCGCTTGGCGGGTTAGCATTGGGTGTGGGGTTGCTGGTGGACAACGCGATCGTGGTGGCCGAAGCGACGGGACGCTACAAGGAGCAGGGCCTGCCCGACCGCGATGCGGCGCGCCAGGCCACCGAGGAAGTGACCGCACCGCTGGTTGCCGGGACGCTCACCTCGGTGCTGGTCTTCGGGCCGATCGTGTTCGTGCAGGGCCTCGCCGCGGCGCTCTTTCGCGATCTTTCCTTGAGCGTGGTAGTGACGCTCACCACTTCGCTGATACTTGCCCTGACCCTCATGCCCGTCATGATGGTCCGATGGAGAGGTAAGCGGTTAGCGGTGAGCGGTGAGCGGGCCACCCCCCACTCCTCCGCTGACTCTCCCCCGCTTACTGCTCACCGCTCACTGCTCACCGAACTGGGTCATCGCTGCGCCGAGATTTATGAAGCGGGCATGGCCTGGGCGCTGCGCCACCACCGCAGCGTTTTTCTGGGGTCCGCGCTGCTCGCCCTGTTCACGGTGTGGGTGGCGCGGCAACTGCCGCGGGAGATCCTGCCGGCGGTGGACGAGGGCATCGCGGTAGCGCAGCTCAGCCTGCCGCAAGGCACCGCGATCGAGGAAACGGCGAGGCAGACTGCACTGCTCGAGGAGGCGGCCCAGCGGCTCGGCAGCAAGGGGATCTACGCGCGGGTCGGCAAGGCCACCGATGAGGAAGTGCTGGCGGGCGCCGATCCCGGCAGCTCGGCGACGGCGCAGCTCATCCTTCCGGTGCCGGATGGCCAGAGCGGAGCGCGCTTCGCCGACCGGCTGCGCGCGGCGGTGCCGCAGCTCGCTCAAGGGGGCGCCATCGCCATCGATCTCGCGGGGCAATCGGAGTTCGGCAGCCTGATCGGGCGCGAAGGACGGCTGGTGCGCGTGGAAGTCTCCGCGCCGAAGCTGGAGGAAGCGGATCGCTGGGCGGATTCGGTGCGGCGGCGGCTGGATTCGCTCACCACCCTGGCTGACGTGCGCGACGCCTTCAGCAGCACCCAGCCCACCGTCGAGGTGACGCTGGAACGGCAGCGGATCGCGGAGTTCGGGCTCTCGGTGGACGCGGTGGCGAACGCGCTGGCGGGCGGGTTGGGCGGCGTGGCCTCGGGTGAGTTCCGCGAGACCGACCGCCGCACCCCCATCAAGGTGCGCTTCGCGGGAAACGCCAACGAAGACCTCAGCACCGCGCTGGCCACGCCGCTGCGCGGCGTTCCGGTGGGTCAGCTCGTCTCGCTCAAGGAGATTCGCGCGCCGGTCGAAGTGGTGCGGATCAACCAGCGGCCGGTAAGCGTGATCGAGGCGGTCGTGCGGCGGGGCGGCACCGCCCGCGCCAACCGCGACGTGCGCGCGGTGGTCGCCCGGCTCACCCCGCCTCCTGGTGTCACCTGGCAGGTTGCCGGCGCGGACGCCGAGCAGCGCCGCACCACCAGACAGCTGAGCCTCGTTGCCATCCTCTCGGCGGCGCTGATGTATCTGGTGCTCGCCGGCGAATTCGCCTCCTTCAGCGTGCCGCTGCTGGTCATGCTCACGGTGCCACTCGCCGCGGCAGGCGGGCTCATCTTCCTCTGGATGACGGGACAGAGCCTCAACGCCGTTTCGCTGATCGGTATCGTGGTGATGATCGGGATGGCGGACAACGAGGCCGTGGTCAAGCTCGACGCGATTCGACGCTTCCGCGCCCAGGGTCACTCGATCAACGAATCGGTGCTGCTCGGCGGGCGGCAGCGCTTGCGCGCGATCGCGATGACCTCGATCACCACGGTTACCGGCGTGCTGCCGCTGCTGTTCGGCTGGGGCAGCGGCGGCGCGCTCTACAAGCCGCTCGCGGCGGGCGTCATCGGCGGCAGCTTGTCGGCGCTGGCGGTGACGTTCTTCCTGCTGCCGACGGCGTACGCGTGGCTGGAGCGTCGGAAAGTCGGAAAGTCGGAAAGTCGGAAGGAGCCGAGATGATCCGCTGGGCAAGCACCCGCCCCGCCGTCATCTGGGCCATCGGCATGGCACTCATGCTGGCCGGTGCGATGGCCTTTGTCCGGCTGCCGCTCGCCACCAAGACGGCCGTGGAGCTGCCGCGGCTCACGGTGAGCGCCTCCTGGGCGGGCGCGTCCGCCGAGCTGATCGAGACCTATATCACCTCGCCGATCGAAGCGGCCATTCAGGGCGTGCGCGGGGTCCGCAAGACCAGCAGCACGTCGGGCGAGCGTGGTGCCAACATCAGCGTCGAGCTTGAGCCCGGCGCGGACGTGCAGCTCACCCGGCTCGCCATTCACGAGCGGCTCGAGCTGCTGCGCAGCGAGCTGCCCCAGGGCGTCGCCGCCCCGCAGGTGGAGAACTACGTTCCCGAAGAGCTGAGCGAGCAACCGCTGATGCAGTACAGTCTCTCGGGACCGTACACGCCAGGCACGCTCAGCAGGATCGTCGAGGAGCAGCTCAAGCCCCGGATCACCGCGGTACCCGGCGTGGCCAGCGTGGGAACCTTCGGAAGGGCCACCGTGGGGATTTCGGTGTCTTACGACGTGCAGCGGCTCCGGCAGCTCGAGATTTCTCCGGCACTGCTCTCCGCGGCGCTCGCGGGCGCCCGCGTGGTGCAGGCGCTGGGCGAGGAACAGGGTGGTGCCACGATTCGAGCCGTGGTGCTGCGCGATCAGCCTCACGTGTATCAGGATCTCGAGCAGCTGCCGATCCGGGCGGCGAGCGGCCGGGTCTATACGCTGGGCGAGCTGGCAGCGGTACGGCCCGAGGAAGACACCCGCGGCGTCTTCTCGCGGCTCAACGGAGTCCCCAAGGTTGGTCTCGACCTCAACCGGCTGCCCGGCGCCGACGTGATTCAAACCGCCGCGCGGGTGAGGACCGCGATGGCGGAGATCCAGCGGCTGCTGCCGACGGGCGTCGTGGTCAAGCTCGAGTCCGACGAAAGCGTGGAGCTTGGCAAGCAGCTGCGCGATCTGATCCTGCGGGGAAGCATCGCGTTCGCCGCCGTGTGCCTCATCCTGCTGCTGACGCTGCGTCACCTCAAGTCGGTTGTGCTGGTGATGGGGAGCGCCGCCATCGCCATCGCAGGGACGGCGCTCGGCCTCTACCTGCTCAAGATCCCCGCCAATCTTCTGACGCTGGCCGGGTTAGGCATGGGCGTGGGCATCCTGGTCCAGAACG
>DASYPD010000235.1:0-8159 GCA_036007005.1 Gemmatimonadales bacterium | reverse complement strand
GGGAGATCTGCGAGATCATGCAGGCTTATGATGTCTCCTTTTCCCTGGGCGACGGCCTGCGCCCCGGCAGCATCGCCGACGCCAACGACGCCGCACAGTTCGCCGAGCTCGAGACCCAGGGCGAGCTCAACCGGCTCGCCTGGGAATACGATGTGCAGGTGATGAATGAAGGGCCGGGCCACATCCCCATGCATCTCATCCGGGAGAACATGGAGAAGCAGCTCGCCTGGTGCCAGGAAGCGCCGTTCTACACGCTGGGGCCGCTCACCACCGATATCGCGCCGGGTTATGATCACATCACCAGCGCGATCGGCGCCGCGATGATCGGCTGGTTCGGCACCGCGATGCTCTGCTACGTCACCCCCAAAGAGCACCTCGGCCTGCCCGACAAGGACGACGTGAAAGCGGGCGTGATCGCCTACAAGATCGCTGCGCATGCGGCCGATCTCGCCAAGGGGCATCCGCAAGCGCGCGAATGGGATGACGCGATGTCCAAAGCGCGCTTCGAATTCCGCTGGGAAGACCAGTTCAACCTCGCGCTCGATCCGCTCACCGCGCGCAGCTTCCACGACGAAACCCTGCCCGCCGAAGGCGCCAAGCTCGCCCACTTCTGCTCGATGTGCGGGCCGAAATTCTGTTCGATGAAGCTCACCCAGGATCTGCGCGAGCTGGCGCTGGGCATGGCGCGGAAGTCGGAGGAGTTCAGAGCCGCGGGCGGAGAGCTCTATGTGAAGCAGGGAGTAGGGAGTAGGGAGTAGGGAATAGGCTATTCCCTATTCCCTGGAGTTAAGGCACCACCTGGTACACCACCGGAATCGCCTCCGCGTCCGCCGGTTTCTTCGCGCTGTTCTTTCCCCAGGCGATCAGATAAGCCACCTGATTCAGCTTGTTGGTGCCCCCGGGCCCCACCGCGATGGTGGTCCACGTCGTTGTGCTGAGCTTGCTGAGCACCGTGGTGCTGGGTGGCACGTAGATCTTTACGGTGTCGTTGCTGGGATTGCCCAGCTTGACCTGAAGTTGGTAAGGTCCCACGTGCGAAGTGGTCACGCTGCCCTCCACCCACAGGTTCCCCCCCGATCCAGGTGCCCGGTTGGTCTTCTTGAGCGGGGTCTTGGAGACCACTTTCCCGAGCCCGGCGATGCTGAGCTTCATCGTATTGGTCTTGCTGCTTTGGGCCCCTCCAAGGCTGGGGAGCACCAGCCCGAGCAGGCAGCAAAGCACGCCACGGCGGGGATCGAGAACCATAGAATCTGCCATGAAAGAGGTGAGCAAGCTCGCAACCCCCGCTCCTAACAGCACTCGGCATGCCATGAAATGCCGCAAAGCGCGGCGTGTGCAACGCCCCGCTTTCCCGTTTCCGTAGCGCGGTGTCAACGCTCTTGCTGCGAGGATCAGGCAGACTGCGCTCCCTTCCTAACCCGCCTGTTGTAGCGCTCCTGTAAAAGCTCTGCTGCCCCGGGCTCTCCAGCCTGCCGCAGCCCGCTGACCCCACTTGGTCTAACTGCGTCGCCGGCAGACAGTTGCCCTATCGCTGCCGCGCTCCGCTGCAAAGCTGCGCAGCATTGTCTTACCTCGTGACGGCGCGGGAAAAAATCCTGTCAAGCCGCTCCCGCGGCACGCAACGTCCATTTCTGGTCCGGTGATCCGGGCCCTCCCGCGGGGGCCGCCGGAGTTCGTTCTTCCCTTCCTATCCACCGGAGGTTGTATGCGGCGTTCCCTGCTTCTGCCCATTGCGGGCGCGCTCCTGCTGGCGCTGATGGCCAAGCCCGCCACTGCCCAGACCTGCACGGGTAATCCGTGCAATGTCACCACGACCGCAACCCTGACGGTCAATGACGTGCTCCGGCTGACGCTGGACGCGATCGCGACCGACCTCGGTACCCCGGTCGAGGCCGACTTCGATGCCGGTTACAAGGCCGCCTCTGGTCCAACCGCCACCGTCAAGGCCAACCGTCCCTGGACCGTCGCCGTGGTCGGCGTCAGCACGGTCAAGTTCACCTACACGGGTTCGCTGACGGACCCCGATAAGCCCGCCTCGGACCTCAAGTGGGGCACCGTCGCCGGGACCTACGGCAATAACGCCAGCGCATCCGCCACGCTGTCCAGTGGCAACGGCACCGCCGGCAGTGCGCAGCAAATCTTCTACAAGACCCTGCTGTCGTACACCAACGATGTCACGGGTTCCTACGCCCTGGACGTGAAGTTCACGCTCAGCGCTCCGTGACGCTGCTTCGCTCGACCCTGGAATCCGGAAGCACGCCTTCACTTCGGCGTGCTTTCCGGGTTTCCGGGTGGCTGCTTGGTGTGGGCGGGCTCTCCGCCCTCGCCACGCCGTCCACCGCGCAAATCGCGGTGGACCGGATGGAGATCGTCTTTCAGCCCAAGACCGCCGATCCGCGGGTCGGGGTCATCAACCTGAAAAACGAGGGCACGAAACCGGTGCAGGCCCAGGTGCGGCTGGAGGATTGGGACCGCGCCGAGGACGGCACCAACCATTGGTTCCCGCAGGGAACGCTCGCCGGCTCCTGCGGTCAGCTGCTGCGGATTTTCCCCGCCTCCGTGAGCCTCGATCCGGGTGCCTCGCAAGCGGTGCGCGTGACGATGGACACTACCGCGGCTCCCGCGAAAGAGTGCTGGTCGGCGGCGGTGGTGGAGACGGTGCAGCCGCGGATCGCGAGCGGCCGCGCCGTGAACTATGTGATCCGCACTGCGGTCAAGCTCTATGTCCTGCCGCCCGACTTGAGGATCGAGGGCGAAGTGAACGCCATGCGGGCGGACCGTGACTCTCTGGATCTCGGGTTCGCGAATACTGGCGAGCGGCATCTGGTGGCCAAGGGGTCGGTGGAGTTTCGCCGCCCCGACAATAGCGTCGCGGCGCGGGTCGAGCTGCCCGTTCTGTACACTCTTCCCGGCGCCAGTAGCCGCGCCCGCATCCGGGCCCCCAAGCTTTCAGCGGGTCGCTATGTGGTGCTCGCCATCCTGGATTACGGCGGGGATCAGTTGGCCGCGGCGCAGATCGAGTACGAGGTGCCACAGTGAGCAGGCGAGCGCCGGCTGGAACGCCCCTCGTCGTGTTCTGTCTCGCGCTCGGCGTGGCGGGCAGAACAGTTGCACAGGCTCCTCCGGACCAGATGGTCATCACCGGCGCACCCGGAATCGTTCCGGCTCCGACGGAAACCCAGTATGACGCCGTCTCCCCCAACAACGTGACCGGCTTCAGCGGCAACTTGCAGGTTGCCATCGCCTGTCCCTCATTACCCAACGCCAGTGCGGACTGCAACTTCAAGCTCAGCTATAACGGCGCCGTAACGCTCGACCTGACCTACCAGGTTGTCAGTCGGACGGGGAGCGGCTGCCAGGGCGGGATTGCGCTCAACGCACCGACCAATCTGACCGCGACTCCGGTGACGCTGGTCGGGATCCAGAAGACCAAGAGTTGCACGGTCCAACTGCAGTTCCGCGTGCGGAATCTCGCCTACAACGCGCAGCAGTCGCCGACGACGTACTTGCAGAGCGTCACCTTTGCCACGACGAAGCCCTGATCATGTCGCCTCGTCGGTACTTCCGTGTTCTGCTGATCCTCGGGTGCGCGACCGCGGTCGTCATCCCGAGAGCTGCTGCACAAGGGATGCGGTCCGACGACGTGTCCGAGCCCGGACCCAGCATGGTTCGCTATCTCGGACTTCCCGGTTTCACGGGAAGACCCGGAACCGAAATGAACGCGGTGACCGCTCCGACGCTTACAGTAAGTGGCGCGCCGCGCTCCTATCTGGTCGTTTCCATTCCGGTTCCCGCCGGGATGCCGAAGAATCGCCCCATCAGCTACGAGGTGACCCAGAGCGGGCTCGCTGCGATTCTCGGAGCGCTCAGCGGCACGATCGCGCCGGATCCCGCCAGGCCTCGCAGTATCCTCGTCACCCTGCCGGTGCCGAATCATTCCCGCGCCGGCACGCTGCCGATCGCCAAGGTGCGCTTCTTCGTCGATGGCATGGCCCCGGTAGACGTGCCGATTCAGGTCTCTATTGCGGCGATTCAGCGGATCGAGCTTACCGCCGTGGACGGCCTTCGCGCGGTTCGGCCCGGCGATGCGTTCACGCTGACCTTCCGGCTCACCAACCTGGGGAACGCTCTCGACACCGTCGAGGTTCGGGTTCTCGCTCCAGGGGGCTGGCGGCTCCCCGCTGGTATGCTGCCAGCAGCGCTGCCGCTGGACGTCCATGCGACGGCGGACCGCAGCATCACGATCGGGGTACCGCTCGGCAGTTCGACCGGCTCCGCCTCGGTCCGCTTGGTCGCGCTGGTGCACGGCCAGCCGGTCGCGACGGTGGACGTGCCCGTCCAGGTGCTGGAGGATGCCTCGTCTTCCCCCCATAACGGAGCGCGCCTCACGACCGCCGCCGGCCTGGTGGCCGGATCCGGAGCAGCACCGCTCAGCGCTTTCGCGGCCGCGCTCGATGGGCAGCTCACCGACGACATTCGGGTCACCGCCCGCGCTACCGTCGTGCCGAACCGCCGGGCGGATGGTCTTTATGGGCTTTCTCGTACCGGGCTCTATCCGCTGACCCCGTCGCTGCTGCTCTCCGCCAGCGCCTGGCGGCTGGGACTCGGCTTGACGAGTGCCCGCCTCACCGATCTCACCGGCGTCGGCGTGGCGGGAGACGGCGGCTCGCTCGATCTCATTCGCTCGCGCTGGAGCGCCTCCGCCTACGCCGCGCGTCCGGAATACGGCGACGAGCGTCACGGTGGCGCACTCGCCGGTGGTCGGCTGGATCTCAAGCTCGGGACGGCAACGCTGACCGGCTCTGCCTCGCACCTCGCCGAGCAGCGCACCGATCCCCGCCGGCTCGACGCGTTCTCGCTCGGCGCGGCGCTGCCCGCGGTATTTCAGGGTGTGCTCTCGACCGAAGTCGCCCAGCGCTGGTTCGCCGGCGGACATGGGCTCGGCTGGGCGGCCAATTACGAGCGCCGCGACGCGGGCACCCAGCTCAGCCTTCGGCTGAGTCACGCTCCCGGAGGAAATGCCGCTTTTGCGCGGGCCACCGACGAAATCATGGGGATGGCGGCACGCTCCTTCGGCCGCGTCTCGTTGCAAGGCAGCTATTGGCACACGGGAGATGAGGCGCGGGTCGGCCTGACGTCGTTGCTCAACTCGGGAGGTTCGCTCGGCATGCAGCTGCAGCTGAGCCAGGGCGTGGGGATCAGCTTGACCGGGCGCCGCTCCGCATTCAGCGCCAGTGGGAGCTCCGGCAGTTTCGGAAGCAGGGAGACGGCGCTGGATGGCTCGCTCAATGTCAGGCGCCAGGCGCTTTATGGGTCGCTCAGCGGTTCCTTCGCCGGCGTCGAGCGGGTTACCAGGACACTCACCGGCACCGACCTGCACGAGTCCGCCCCGCGTACCTCGGCGCGCGCGGCCCTCGGCGCCACCGGCGCTTCCGGCACGCTCGAGCTGACGGCTCGTTTCGATTATGGCGGCTCGAGCGTCGGCTTCCTCGCCCGCCAGGCCGAATTCGGCCTTCGCGCCGACCGGATTCCCCTGATCGCGAGCGGCAGTACTCGGCTCTTCGCGACCGGCAGCATCCAGCGCATGACCTGGTTCGGCGATCGCAAAGCACTCACCGCGCTCACTGCCGGCGTCGCCGTGGAGCTTCCCGCCGGCCTCGCGGTCGGTCTCAATGCCGAGCGCAACCCCTTCATTCTGACGCCCAGCGGAACTGGTGGCTGGTTCTATGGGGTGAAAGTCGAGCGGACCACCGTGCTGCCGCGGCTGGCGCGCACCCAGACCAGGGGTGTGGTGTTCCAGGATCAGAATGGCAATGGCGCTCGTGACGCAGGGGAGCCGGGATTCGCCGGGGTGCTCCTGCTGCGTGGCAGCCAATCGGTGGTGAGTGCGAGCGACGGCAGCTTTCAATTCGTCGGCCAGTCACCGGAGGCGGTGAGCATCGATCCGCAGTCCCTGCCGATCGGGTTCATCGTGGGCGGTGTGAAGCAGACTCTGCATCCCGAGCTCGCCGTCGTGGCGGTTGCCGCCGTGGAGGTCGCGCTCGAGCTGACTCCGCAAGCACTGGAGCGGGTGTCCACCGACGCCCTCGCTCGCGCGGTGGTGATGGCTCACGACCAGAACGGCCGGACCTGGGTTGCCCGTATGGGCAGGTCGGGAGTGGCCACCTTCGACGCGCTTCCCCCGGGGCGCTACACCGTGGAGCTGGACCTCGCCGACATCGAGGAGCCGCTCACCCCGATCCGCGGCCTGCCCGAGTTTATCGTTGGAGGAGAGCAGCCCGCTCCGCGACTCGTGGTGCAGCTGCGTCCCCGTCCCATCAAGCTCAATAATCTGAACGCCGGTGGCGCCGGGAGCGGTGGCGGAGCTCCGCCGAAGGGCGACACGCCATGAGCAAGTCATCGCGAGCGCAGCGAAGCGATCTCGTGGCGGCTGCTTTTCTTACCGCGCTGCTCTTGGCTTCCTGCGCTCCGGCAACCGAACCCTGCACCGCGACGGTGAGCGTCCTCGGCACCTGGCGCTACTCGGCCGTACAGCAGGCGCCGGTCCATACCACGCTCTCCGGGACTCTTTCCGTGACGAAACAGAGCTGCGCCGATTTCACCGGGCAGCTCGATCTCATCGAGGTGACCCCCCAGGGGGGAACCCGCCGGATCGCGGGACCTCTGAGTGGCAAGCTCATCGATGCGACCTCGGTTCGTTTCGATGCTTTTCTCGAGGCGCTGCCCCGGCAGCATCTGGGCAGCTTGAGTGGCAATGCGCTCGAGGGGACCTGGCTCGTGCTGGATGGTTCCGGCCAAAGCTTGAGCGGCACTTTCGGCGGGCAGCGGGAAAAGTGATCATGCCCTGCGATCGGAGTGCCTCGCGCTGTCTCGGCCTGGCTTTGGCGTTGAGCTTCGGCGCGCCCGTCACGCGACTCGTGGCGCAAAGCTGTAATGCCCCTTGCTCCCTGACGGTGAACGCCGCGTCACTCACTCCGACCGATGTGCTCCGGCTGTCTCTCTCGAGCAGCAGCGTCAGCTTCACGGCTCCGGTGGAGGCAGACTATACCGCAGGTTTCAAGGCTGCGAATGGACCCACGGTGACGGCGAAGGCGAACCGCGCCTTTCACGTCACGGTGGACGCGGGCAGCTCGACGTTCGGCTATTCCGGCGCTCTCACCAACCCCGGCAAACCCGCTTCCGACCTCCAGTGGGCCACCGCGTCGGGCGGTCCCTTCAGCAACAACGTCGGCACCGCCGCCACTTTGTTTTCGGGCTCCAGCGGGACCGCGGGAACCGCTCAGGCGATTTTCTTCCGGACCAATCTGAGCTACGCTGTCGACCGTCCCGGGAGCTACACGCTCACCGTGCGCTACACCCTCTCCGCTCCGTAGCCGGGAGGTCGTACCGACTTACATTTCCCTCATGCAGGCTCCCCCGCCGGGCGCCGTCGTCGCCGCTATCGGTATCCAGCTCCAGCTCGCCGGGAGTCTGCTCTGTCTCGGCCTCGGCCTCATCCTGCGGCGCGGTGTCGGGCAGCGTCCCTGGATCAATTGGTGGGCCTGGTCGTTCGGCGCGGTGGCTCTCGCGGTTGCCGCGCTCCTGGTGCGCTACCAGCTCTTTCCGCTTCCGCCGCTCAATCTGCTTCCGGCTCAGCAGGCCCAGCTCGTCGCCGGGCTCTATGCCGCCTACGCGGGCGGTAAGCTGCTCTTCCTGGCCTGCCTCCTCGCGGGCACCTGGCTCTATGTCCGGCGCCGTCCGCTGCCGCGCGTCCGCCTGGCGGTCGGAATCCTGGTGCTGCTCGCGGTCGCTCTGCTCTTCGTACTGGCGCCGGCGGACCTCAATCCCCTCATGGTGTGGCAGGCGGTCATCACCATTCCGGTCTTCCTCCTCTGTGCCGGTTTGCTCCGAAGCCTGCCGGACGCGCGCAAGAGTCGCGGCAGCCGCGCGCTCACCTATGTGTGCGTTGCGCTCGCCATCCTCTGGGCGCTGTACATTCCCGCCTTTTTGCGTGCCGGTCCCGATTCGAGCACTCCGCCGGATTTCCTGGGCTGGCTGACCAGGTACAACTCCTACACCGACGTCCTGTTCGAGTTCCTGCTCGGCTTCGGGATGATTCTCGCGGTCCTCGATGACGTGCACCACGAGGCCGTGGCCGAGCGCCAGGCCCGCCTCGACGA
>DASYPD010000234.1:0-5364 GCA_036007005.1 Gemmatimonadales bacterium | reverse complement strand
AGCTTCGGTCGGCTGGTGGCGGTCGAGACCGGCTTCCGGCCCGAGCATGCGCTGGTGACGCGGATGCACGTGCCCGAGGGCTATCAGACCAGGGAAGCCAGGACGGGTTACTACCAGACGGTGCTGGAGCGGATCCGCGCGTTACCCGGCGTGCAGGCCGCCGGGGTGATTCGGGACTTGCCGCTGCGCGGCAACGGCGAGCTGGTGCGTCCCGGCATAGCGGGCCGTCCGGCGGCTCGGGGCCGGGAGCCGGCGGCGCAATTGCACCAGGTCAGCACCGACTATTTCAAGGCGATGGGCATTCCCCTCGAGGCCGGCCGGAGCTTCGAGCTGACCGACCGGGGCGAGGCGCCGCCGGTGCTGGTGGTGAGCCACGAGCTGGCGCGACGCTTCTGGCCCGGCGAGAGCGCGGTGGGGAAGTTCCTGATGTTCGGACCTACGGCCTTGCAGGTCGTCGGCGTGGTGGGTGACGTGCGGCAGCGCGGGCTGGCCGAGCCGTTCGAGCCGACTCTGTACATCCACGCGCTGCAAAACTTTCGCAGCGGGATGAGCATCGTGACGCGGACCACGGGCGATCCGCTGGACTACGCGAATGCGGTGCGCCAGGCGATCTGGTCGGTCGACAAGAGCCAGACATTTACCGAGGTCACGACCCTCGATGCGGTGGTGGGCCGAGCGGTGTCGCGCCCCCGGCTGATCGCCTGGCTGCTCGCGCTGTTCGGCGCCATCGGCCTGGGGCTCGGCGCGCTGGGCATCTACGGCGTGCTGGCGTACGCGGTCAACCAGCGGCACCAGGAGATCGGAGTGCGGGTGGCGCTGGGCGCCACGCCTCGCGCGGTGCTCGCGCTCGTGGTGGGGCGGGGGATGCTGCTCGCGGGAGTGGGGGTGGCGGTGGGCGTCGGGGGCGCCTGGCTGCTAACCCGCTCGATGCAAACGGTGCTCTACGACATCCGGCCCTCCGATCCGGCCACGTTCGTGGAGGTGGTGCTGGCACTGCTGCTCACCTCGCTGCTGGCGAGCTGGCTCCCGGCGCGGCGCGCGCTGGGGATCGATCCGGTCACGGCGCTGCGGGCGGAATGAGCACGCGTGGCGCAGCCGGGAAAGCGGTATCTTGGGAACCAGCTTCCCAACGCGAGGCGGGGCATGTCCGAGCAGTCGCTGCGTGCCGCCATTAAGGAGATCCGTAGCCAGCTCGCCCATGCAAAGGGGTTGAGCGAGAGCGGCCGGGAGTCGCTACGCCGGCTTTCAGACGAGCTGGAGGCTCGGCTCGAGCGTCCGGGTTCGCAGCCGAAGGACGATACGCTGAGGGAGGAGCTCGCCGATCGGATGCGCGAGCTGGAAGTGTCCCATCCCAAACTGTCGAGCACCATTGGGCAGGTGATCGACACCCTGGCGTTCTTCAACCTCTGATGGAGCCGATCGACGTGGCGACCCCTGCCTGTCGGCGGCACCTCGCTATGATTCGTGCTCTTCAAGGAGTGCGATCCATGCGACGATTCATCGGAACCGCTGCCCTGGCCGGCATGCTGCTGGGCGCCTCAGCGGCCGGGGCGCAGGCCCCGCCGAAGCAGAGCGCCGCAGAGCCCAAGACCACCTGGTACTTCTACACGGTGAAGTGGGGCTACCAGGACGAGTTCCTCGACCTGTTCCAGCGCAACCACTATCCGGTGCTAAAGGCGAAGCAGCAGGCGGGACAATTCTTGTCGGTGCGGACGTTCGTCCCGGAGTTTCACGGCGACGGCCGCGCGGACTGGACCTTTGCCGTCGAGCTCGTGGTCCCGCCCACTCCACCGGCCACCCCCACCGATGAGGAGATCATCGCTCGGCTGTTTCCGGATCGGGCGAAGTTCGCCCGGGAGGAGCAGCGGCGCTTCGAGCTGCTGCTTGCCCACTGGGACGTGCCGCTCAACAGGGTCGACCTCGACCGCCGAAAGCCTTCCCCATAAGGCTCGAAGCGGCGCTGAGCGCCAGGACGTATTATCTGTTCATGTCCAGACCTATTCTCCGCGGCATCCTGACCAGCGCGACGCTGCTCACCGCAAGCAGCCCCCTCGTCTCCCAGACCCGCCGCCCCGCCACGGCTCGCACGCCCGCCGCCGCGCCCTTTTCGGTAGTCGAAGCGAGCATCGCTGAGCTGCGCACCGCGCTCCAGCAGGGCCGCACCACTTCCCGCGCGATCGTGCAGCAGTACCTGCTGCGGATCGCCACCTACGAGGACAAGCTCAACGCCATCATCACCGTCAACCCGAAGGCGCTTAGCGTAGCGGACTCCCTCGATCGCCTCCGGGCAAGGGGCGTCATCCTCGGCCCCCTGCACGGGATCCCCGTGGCCCTGAAGGACAACATCCACAGCGTCGAGATGCCGACCACGGGGGGCGCGCTGGCCTTCGCCGACCTGGTGCCTCCGTACGACGCGACCCTAACCCGGAACCTCAAGGCCGCGGGCGCGATCATCCTGGCCAAGACCCAGCTCACCGAGCTTGCCAACTGGGTCGCGAGCGGGATGCCGGGCAACTACAACGCGCTTACCGGCTACGGCATGAATCCCTGGGACCCCCGCCGAGACCCCCGCGAGAACAACTTCGACGGCCGGCCAGTGCTCGGCACCGGAGGATCCAGCTCAGGCGTGGGGACCAACGTGAGTTTCTGGGCGGCCAACGTCGGCACCGAGACCTCCGGCTCGATCTTGAGCCCAGCCAACCAGAACCTGCTCGCCGCGATCAAGCCCACGGTGGGGCGGGTAAGCCGCTACGGCGTCATCCCGATCACCGCCGACCAGGACACCCCTGGTCCGCTGGCCCGCACCGTGAGCGACGCCGCCATCATGCTTGGCGTGCTCGAGAGCGAAAAGCCCGACGCGAACGATGCCGCGACGAACAAGTGCACCCCGCCACCAGGCCGCGACTACACCAAGTTCCTCAATCCGAACGGCCTGAGCGGCGCGCGGATCGGCATCCCCCGCGCCTTCTTCTACGACAGCACCAGGGCCGGCCGACCGACTGGTAACCCGCGCGGTGGCTTGAACGACGCCCAGCGTAAAGTCATGGACAGCGCGATCGCGGTGCTCAAGGCCAAGGGCGCGGTGATCGTGGATCCGGCCGACATCCCGAGCGTGGTTGACTCGGTCCCCGCGAATAACTTCCTCAACTGGAATGTCTGCGGCGGGCTCGATGCGGCCAAGGGACGCGACGCCGATTGCTCGATCGCCTTCAAGTACGGGATGAAACGCGACTTCAACGCCTGGCTCAAGTCGCTGGGGGACAAGGCCCCCGTGAAGACGCTCGCCGAGCTCAGGGCCTGGAACATCGCCCACCAGCGCGCCGGCGCCATCAAGTACGGGCAGGCAAATCTCGATGTCTCGGACGAAATGGATCTCGGGGCGGACCGCGCGCGTTATGAGGCCGATCGCCGCAAGGACATCCTCTTATCCGCGACCCGTGGCATCGACTCAGCGCTCAAGGCCAACAAGCTCGACGCGCTGCTTTTTCCCTCGGCGAACAGCGCCAATATCGGCGCCCGACCGGGTTATCCCACGGTGATGGTGCCGTTCGGGTTTGTCCCGGTGATGCAGGGTACCGGCGCCAATGCGTTTCCCGCCGGGTTTGAGCCCAAGCCGGCGCCCTTCACCGTGAGCTTCACGGGGACGGCGTGCTCGGAGCCCAAGCTGATCGAGCTGGCCTACGCCTTCGAGCAGGCAACCAAAAGGCGGATGGCGCCTCCGCTGTTCCCCTGAGTCCGGTGCTGAACCATCGAGCAGCGGCAGTATCTTCCTCCCCCATGCGGCGCTACGCGGCGTTTCTCCGGGGCGTAAGTCCAGTCAATGCCAAAATGCCGAAGCTCAAGAGCGCCTTCGAGGCCGCCGGCTTCAAGGACGTGAAGACCGTTCTCTCGAGCGGCAACGTCGTGTTCAGCTCGGCCATGGTGGCCGAGGCCTCGCTGGAGAGGAAGGCCGAAGCTGCGATGCAGCAGCACCTGGGCCGGGAATTCCTTACCATCGTGCGCCCCGTCGATGCGCTCCGGCAGACCCTCGCCTCGGATCCTTACCAGGCCGCGCGCCTGCCCTCCAGCGCGAAGCGGATCGTCACCTTCCTGCGCGGGCGGCCGCATGCCGCGCTGAAGCTGCCCATCGAGCTCGATGGTGCGCACATCGTCGCGATGAAGGACGGGGAAGTCTTCAGCGCTTACCTGCCGAGCCCCAAGGGGCCAGTGTTCATGAGCCTCATCGAGAAGACCTTCGGCAAGCAGCAGACGACCCGCACCTGGGATACGCTGACCAAGGTGGTACGCGCCGCGAGCTGAGCGAGGAATTCACCCGCCGGGGCGGTGCGGATTCCGACTGGTGGCCGAGAAGCGGAGGTGACGGGATGGGTATGTCTCAGTCCGGTAAGGTCGCCGTGGTGACGGGGAGCACGAAAGGGATCGGCTTTTGCATTGCCGAGGCCCTGGTGCAGGCCGGGGCAAGCGTCACGGTGTCGGCCCGCAATGCGGAGGAGGTGAGCGCCGCGGCTGTCCGGCTCGATGCGCTGGAAACGGGTCGCGCGTTAGGAGTCTCCTGCGACGTCCGCCGCCCCGCTGCCGTCGCCGAGCTCATCCGCCGCACCGTCGCCGAATTCGGCGGACTTGATATCCTGGTCAACAACGCCGGCGTCGGGCATTTCAGCCCGGTGGCCGAGCTTCCGGTCGAGCACTGGCAGCAGATGATCGAGACCAATCTCAGCGGGGCGTTTTACTGCTGCCGCGAGGCGATACCGCACCTGCGGCGCCGCGGCGGCGGCTGGATCATCAACATCGCCTCCCTCGCGGGCAAGAATCCCCTGGCCGGGGGTACCGGGTACAATGCGTCGAAGTTCGGGCTGGTGGGGTTCAGCGAGGCCTTGCTGCTCGATGTCCGCAACGACAATATCCGGGTGAGCTGCCTCATGCCGGGCAGCGTCGCCACCCATTTCAACGATCACACGCCGAGCGACGCCGATGCCTGGAAAATCCAGCCGGAGGACATTGCCGGGGTCGTGCTGAATCTGCTCGAGGTCCCCGGGCGCACTATGCCTTCCCGGGTGGAGCTCCGGCCGACGAGGCCACCCCGGCGGGAAGGGTAGGCAAGGGCGCCGCAAGCCGGTGCCTTTCGGCTCGACTCCCCCGCCGGTAAGTTGAACCCCATTAGACCCCGCCTCCCCCCTCCAGGAGGAACCCTTGCGTAACCGTATCCTCACGCTGCTCGCGACCCTCGCTGTCTTTGCTCTCCCGGCTTGCTCCGCCCCAGCTCCTGCAGCGACCGGCTCCCCCGCCGACGAGCAAGCGATCCGGGACATCGCCGGCAAGTATGCCGCCGCCTACGCCGCAAAAGACACCGCGGCCCTCGGCGCC
>DASYPD010000233.1:0-3691 GCA_036007005.1 Gemmatimonadales bacterium | reverse complement strand
ACCAGTTGCGGCCAGGGCTGGTGTAGGAACCACGCAAGCTGTCGGCGCGGGTGAAGGAGCGCGGGGTTTGCCCGATGAGAGGCGCTGCGCCAGCGGCGAGGAGCAGGAGGCCCGCCAGCGACCGGGTGATTGGTGTGCGCGTCATCGAGGCAATATTGGAGGAAACCACTGCAGCCGCCACTGCTTGGCGCGGGAGCAGGACAGGCTGCTAGCCCGCGAATGTGAGCCATGACGTGTTCAACGAGCGGACAAGAACCGTGCCCGCCGTCGCTGTCACCAGCCAGCCTCCGCGGCCTGGATTCCCTCTCAGCCGACAGCTAGCGGCACTACCCGCTGGTTGCGCCGAGGTGCACGCGTCGCTCGAGTTGATCGAACGCCGCCGCTTCGGCAGGCCGGGAGCCGAGCAGCGACACCGTGATCCCCAGCAGAAACGAGAGCGGCATGGTGACTAACGCCGGATTTCGCAGCGGGAACCATGCGGAAGCGTGCTTGAGGATGTCGATCTGCACCGTGGGTGACAGGTAGATCAGGATCAGCGCACCCGCGGTACCCGCTACCATACTGGTGACCGCGCCGGCCGTGGTATAGCGCCGCCAGAAGATCGCGAGCACCAGCGCGGGAAAATTGGCGCTCGCGGCGATCGCGAAGGCGAGCCCGACCATGAACGCCACGTTCTGGCCTTTGAAGGTGATGCCGAGCAGCACTCCTAATACGCCAAGCCCGACCGTGGCGATGCGCGCGACGCGGAGCTGTTCGACGGCGGTCGCGTGATCCTTGCGGACCACGTTCACCCAGAGGTCGTGCGAGAGCGCTGCCGCCCCCGAGAGGGTCAACCCCGCCACCACCGCGAGAATCGTGGCGAAGGCGACCGCGGCGATGAAGCCCAGGAAGGGCGTGCCGCCCAGGAACTCCGCCAGCAAGGGCGCCGCCATGTTCCCGCCCGGCTCGACCGCCTTGATGGCGGCCGGGCCCACCAGCACCATCGCGCCGAAGCCGAGCACGAAGGTCATGAGATAAAAGGCGCCGATCAGGCCCGTGGCGTAGAACACGCTCTTCCGCGCCGCGCGCGCGTCAGGCACGGTATAGAAGCGCATCAGGATGTGCGGCAGTCCCGCGGTGCCGAACATGAGCGCGAGCCCGAGGCTCACGGCATCGAGCGGTTTGCTCACCAGTTTGCCCGGCGCCAGCACGCCGTCGCCATAGCGCTCCGCCGCGGCGGCGAAGAGCGCCGCGGGGCTCAGGTGGAAGCGCAGCAGGACGAGGCCCGCGAGGATGGCCGCCCCGCAAAGCAGCAGTACGGCTTTCACGATCTGCACCCAGGTGGTCGCGATCATTCCCCCGAACAGCACATAGGCGATCATCGCGATACCGACGATGACGATCGCGGTCTCGTAGGAGATTCCGAACATGAGCCGCACCAGGCTGCCGGCGCCCACCATCTGCGCGATCAGGTAGAGCGCCACCGTCGCCAGTGTCCCGCCCGCCGCCGCGACGCGCACCGGCGTCTGGTTGAGGCGGGCGGCGACGACATCGGCGAAGGTGTACTTGCCGAGGTTCCGGAGCGGCTCGGCGATGAGGAAAAGCACCACCGGCCAGCCCACCAGCCAGCCGGTCGAGTAGATCAGCCCGTCAAAGCCGGTGGTCGAGACCAGCCCGGCGATCCCCAGGAAAGACGCGGCGCTCATGTAGTCGCCGGCCAGAGCGATCCCGTTCTGGCCCGGGCTGACGGTGCGGCCCGCCGCATAGAAGTGCTCGGTGGTCCGGGTGCGCCGAGCGGCCCACCAGGTGATCGCGAGCGTGGTCGCGATGAAGAGGAAGAAGAACCCCATCGCCACGCCGTTGGGCTGGCCGATCTTCGTCGCGGGCGCGAGCTGGGCCAGCGGGCTAAACACGGTGGCGCTCGAGCTCGGAGTCGTAGTGCGTGTTAGCCCAGCGGACGTACACCCAGGTGAGCAGCCAGGCGCACACGATCACCAGGGCGCCGAGCAGGATTCCGAGCGAGAGGCCGGGGACCAGCTTCCTGCCGAGCAACGGCTTGGCGTACGCGACCAGCAGGATGAAGCCGAAATAGAGCGCGAGCATGAAGCCGGTGAGCAACAGTGCCACGCGCCGCTGGCGGAGCGCGAGGGCGCGAAAAGTGAGGTCGGTGGGGTCTGTGGGGTCGAGCACCGAAGGAGGATCGTGCTGGAAAGACGGCCTGTCAACCATCGGGGATAATCGATCGATACCACAAACCTGCCAGTGCGCTGATTCCGACCGCCAGCGCGCGCGTTCAACCAATCCGACGGAAACAGCGTATCTTTGGCGTTGCCCGTCCGCACTCGAAAACAGTCAAGCGATCGCCACGGGGCCTTCGGCTCCTCGCGATGACTACCGGATCTTCTGGAGAGCTCGCCATGCCTCGATCCCAGACTCTGCCCCTCCTTCGCGCACTCAGCGCGATGGTGCTCACGCTCGTCGCTACCACGTCCCTCGCCGGGCAAGCCAAGCCGACTATCGCGCAGTTCCTGAGCCCTGCCTCACCGCTGCAGCTTACCGCGGCAAGCAAGGCCGACCGGGTCGCCTGGATTTCATATGAGCGGGGTATGCGCAACGTGTACGCGGCCGGCGCGCCCAGCTTCAAACCGGTACGGCTCACCCGCTTCCTGTCCGATGACGGTATCGACGTCAGCGATGTGAGTCTCTCCGCCGACGGCTCGCTCGCCGTCTTCGTGCGCGGCTCGGCGCCGAACCGGGTGGGCTGGATCGCCAATCCTTCCCACGATCCCGGCGGCGGCGATCGGGCGATCTGGGCGGCCAAAACGGACGGCAGCGTCGCCTGGCGGATCGTCGCGGGCGCTGATCCCGAGCTCTCGCCCGACGGCCGCTCCGTCCTGTACGTCAAGGACGGCCAGCTCTATCGCGCGCGGACTACGCCGGTGCCGCAGCCCGATTCGATGGACCGAGGCCTCAAGCCGTTCATCAAGGAGTGGGGTACGCAGAGCAATCCGCGCTGGTCGCCCGACGGCAGCCGGATCGCCTTCGTGAGCTACCGTACCGATCACAGCTTCATCGGGATTTACGACACCCGCACCAGGCGGGTGGATTTCGTAGTACCGAGCGTGGATTTCGATGGCCTGCCGACCTGGTCACCCGACGGCAAGCGGCTCGCCTTCACGCGCTGCCCCGGCACGCCCTTCGGCCAGCAGACCCAACAAGGCGGCGGCGGCATCGGCAATCCGCCCGGTGCGGCGGCGGCACGCGGCGGCTTCGGCGGCGGTTGCGCCGGCGGGCGCTTTGGCGGTTTCGGGGGCGGGGGCGGGCGCGGCGAGCAGCAGGACACTACGCCGCGGGGGCTCCGGCAGTCGCCCGGGCTCTTCCGCTCCACGTTCCAGGGGGGCTACACGCTTTCGCTCATGGTAGCCGACGTTTCCAACTGCACGTCGACGAGGGCCCGCGAGCAGCATGCCAGCGGCGGCTGCGGCGAGGCGCGTGAGATCTGGCACAACCAGCCCAACGATCGCGTCTTCACCGCCATTACCCGGATGCTGTGGGGCGACAATCACATCCTCTTCCCGCTCTCGCCCGCGAACGACGAGTACGACCGCTACTACTCCATCAGCCTGACCGAGCCGAATCCCAAGCCGGTGATGCTGACCACGACCAACGGCCTGATCGAGGACGCCAGCTCGGCCACCCTCTCGGCGGATGG
>DASYPD010000232.1:0-4544 GCA_036007005.1 Gemmatimonadales bacterium | reverse complement strand
CTCCGCCGTTCATCGCTTGAGCGAAACCAGGCCCTCCTGCGCGCCGTAGGCTAACGGGACATGCCGCTCATCCTGTTCGCCCTGGCGCTGATCCAGGATCCCAGCTACGCCGACTCGGCTACTGCCCGTCTCGTGGCACGGGCCCGCCAGGCGCGGGAGCGCAACGAGCGGCTGGTCACCTCCTATACCGCCACCGTTACGCAGCGCATGGGCGCCGGGATCCATGCCCTCTCCCGCGACCGGATGCTCTACCACGAGGAGCTGGCGGCCAGGATCGCCTGGCAACGCGACGGCAAGAGCACCATCACGGTGACCGGCGCGCGGCGCGGGATCCCCATCGCCTTGCGCAAGCTCCAGGTACCGAACGATCTCGATGCCAGCGTAAAATGGCTGGTGGTGAATCCCGCCGAGGACTACCTCGGCATGCTCGGCAGCGACAAAGACGGCTTCGTCTACCCGCTGCGCGAGGGCGGCGAGCTGGACTATCGCTACGCGGCGGGCGACACGATTGTCCTCACGCTCGCCTCGGGCAAACGGATCCGGATCATCGAGCTCAAGATCACGCCGCGCCGGGCGGACTGGCGGCTGATGGCGGGGTCGCTCTGGTTCGATGCGGACACGTACGGGCTGGTCCGGGCGGTGTTCCGCCCGGCGCGGTCCTACGACATGAGGCGGGACGGCGACAAGGACGATCTCGAGGACGTGCCCTCCTGGGTCAACGCCCAAGCCGAGATCCGGTTCATCACCATGGAGTACGCCTACTACGAGGACCGCTGGTGGATGCTGCGGTACGCCGCGCTCGACGGCGTCGCCAACATGGGTTCCTCGATCCGCATGCCCGTGAAATTCGAGCGGCTGTACGAGGACTATGAGGTGCAGGGCGGCACCCCGCCGCCCGAGGGGAGCAGCTTCCGGCCCGCCGGCACGGTCCACCAGCGGGACAGCGTCACGATTGCGGCCGATCGCGCGCACTATCGCGCCTGGCGGGACAGTGTGCGCGCGGCACGGATCGATTGCCTGGCCCATGCGGAAGGGAGTGCGGCCGTCAAAGCCTGTGCGCGACCGCGCTGGATCGGCGATACCAGCCTGGTGGTGGTGGTGCCGGCCGATACGCTCTCGCTGCTGACCAGCCCCACGCTCGGCCCGCCGGTGCTGGAGATGGGGGACCTGGTCAGTGAGGCTGAGTTGCGCGGGTTAGGACACGCGATCAAGGGCCTGGGCGGAGGGCCGGTGCTCGGCGGCAGCCGGATCGAGCTGCCGCGGGGCTTGAGCACGCTGCTGCAGCAGGCCCGCTACAACCGGATCGAGGCGCTCTCGCTGGGCGCGCGCGGCTCGCTCGAGCGCGGCCGCCTCACGCTGGACGCGCTGGGCCGCATCGGCGCGGCGGACCGGATCCCCAACGGCGAGCTGGGGCTCGCGCTCAGCGATCAGCGCGCCCGGGTCAGGCTGGCCGGGTACCGCCGCCTGGCGACCGCGAATCCCGACACCAAGCCGTTCGGGGCCGTGAACAGCGTCTGGGGCCTGCTGGCGCAGCGCGACGACGGAGACTACTTCCGCACCCTGGGGGTCGAGCTCACCGGAGCCAACAGCGAAACGGGCTGGTGGAGCTGGCGGCTCTTCGCCGAGCGCCAGAAGGCCGCGGCGGTGGAGACCGACTTCAGCCTGCCGCACGTCTTCAACGGCGCGCGGCACTTCCGGCCCAACGTCATTGCCGATCGCGCGGAACAGTTCGGTGCCTCGCTCACGCTGCGCGGCAACCAGCCGGTGTCGAGCGTGTTCCAGCTCGGCGGCGAGACCACGATCGAAGCGGCCACCGGCGACTACCGCCACGGGAAAGCCGCGGCCACCGTGCGGGCGATCGTCACCCCGCGGAGCCTGCTGGCCGTCGCCTTCGAGGCGTCCGCGGGCACCAGCACCGGCCTGGTGCCGCTGCAAAGCCGCTTCTACCTCGGCGGGCCCGCGACGCTCAGGGGCTACGACGGCGCGGTGACGGCGGGGACGGCGTACTGGCGCGGCCGGATCGAAGTGGGGAACAGCTTCCCCGCCGTGCGGCTCACCGGCTTCAGCGATATCGGCTGGGCCGGCGCGCGTTCGGAGTTCGGCAAGGGGCGGGCGCTGATCGGTGCGGGAATGGGCGCGAGCTTCCTGGACGGGCTGCTGCGCATGGACCTGGCGCGCGCGCTGCGGTCGCCCACCGGGTGGCGCTTCGACTTGTACTTCGACGGAAGGTTGTAGGCCCGGCGACTGTTCCCTTCGCTTCGCTCAGGGTGACCGAATGGCGCCTGCCGCGCCGGCCCGGCGTGGATCGGCCCCGGCGGTCACTCTTTCTCGCTGATTCGCACCGCCGCTCCATAACCCATGCGACGCCGCGGTAGCGGATGCGGGGACCGCTGAACTTTCCGTTGGTTGGATCGAAGCTCCAGAGCTCCTTGCCGGTGGCGGCGTCGAGGGCAAAGGCGCGCTGCTTGGGCGACATCGCGTAGAGCACGCCCCCGACGATGACGGGGTTCGACTGCATCTCCGAGCCCTGGAACGCGTCCCTGGTGTCGTAGGTCCACGCCACTTTCAGCTGGGACACGTTCTGGGGCGAGATCTGCGAGAGCGTCACGTAGTGGTCGTGATTGTCGCTGCCCTGGTAGACGGGCCAATCGGCGTTGCGGGTGCAGGCGCAGAACGTAAGGACGGTTGTGATCCGGCGCAGCGATCTCCAGCGTCCGTTATGAGCCATGGCTTTTCCGCCGGGTTGTGCGAAAAAGATGCCTCTCGCGCGGCCGGACAGCAACGCCGCCAGCACCACTTTCCTGACCTCCGTCAAGGCGTTTATTGCGACGGCGGAAGAGCAGAAGAACCTACTGGTCTCGTTAGAGCCTGGGATCGACCGGTTCTGACTCGAGAGCCAACACCCCGAACACGCACTCATGGACGCGCCGGAGTGGCTCCCGTTTGACGAATCGCTCCAAACCCTCAATACCCAGAGCAAACTCCCGCAACGCCAGCGAGCGCTTGGTCGCGAGCCCGCGACTGCGGAGCCTCTCCAGATTGGGCGGGAGCGTGTACTCCGGGCCGTAGATGATTCTCAAGTATTCGCGTCCACGACACTTGATCGCGGGCTGTACCAGTCCCCGGCGCGGGCTTCTCTTCCTTCTTCTCCACCACCACGCACTCCGTGGTGAGCAGTAACCCGGCGATCGATGCCGCATTCTGCAGCGCCGTGCGCGTTACCTTGGTGGGATCGATCACCCCGCTCTTCACGAGGTCCTCATTGACCTCGGTCTGCGCCTTGTAACCGTAGTTCTTCTCCTTCGATTCCTTGACCTTCGCCAGCACGATCGAGCCCTTGGCGCCCGCGTTCTGCGCGATCATCCGGAGCGGCTCCTCCAGCGCCTTGCGCACGATCTCGACCCCGATCTTCTCGTCATTCATGCCGGTGTTCTCCAGCTTGAATCCCAGCTCCTCGCTGATCACCTTGCCGCCGGTGAGTTCGCCCGTTCCGAATTGAAACCAAGACAGGATCTGCCCGTAGTACCCGCATCACCTTCGGCGGTATGCGCATGCTGCCTTCCTGGCACGACCTGCGGCTCGGCTTTCGCGCCCTGCGGAAGGAACCGGCCTCCGCCGTCATCACCAGCTTTACTCTCGCCCTCGGCATCGGGCTCTGCACCATCGCCTTCAGCCTGGTCTACGGAGTGTTCTTCCGCGGACTCGGCGTTCCCCAGGCCAATCGGTTGACGCTGGTCGGCCGGACCAATCCGGCCCGCGAGGTCGACTGGTCCGGGATTCCGGTGCACGACCTTTACGACATCAGGGAGCAGCAGTCCTCGTTCACCGATCTGGTGCGCTTCAACACCGGCACCGTCAACCTCGCGGGCAGCGAAGGGCCCGAGCGCTATGACGGCGCCTTCGTCTCGGCCAACGTCTTCGACGCTCTCAGGGTCCGTCCTATACTAGGCAGCGGGTTTCGCCCCGGCGACGACGCGGCCGGTGCGCCCCTGACCGTGGTGCTCGGCTACCGGCTCTAGTCCACCCGCTATCGCTCCGATCAGAACGTCGCCGGAACGTCCGTCATCGTGAATGGCGAGGCGGCGACCATTCTCGGCGTGATGCCCAAGGGCTTCGAGTTCCCCGAGCAGCAGACGCTCTGGGTTGCCGCGCGCGACGAGCGGGCAGCGACCCCCGATCGCGCTCGGGACGACCGGGTGCAGGTCTTCGGCCGGCTCAAGGACGGCGTCAGCCTCGATCAGGCCGCGCTCGACCTCTCGCGCATCATGGACCGGCTGGGCAAGGCCTACCCCGCCTTCGACGCGGGGTTTACTCCGCGATTCAGAACCTTCGTCGAGGACAACACCGGGCCCGAGATCATCGCGGTGTTCGGCGCGATGCAGGTGGCCACCATCTTCGTGCTGCTCATCGCGATTGCCAACGTGGCCAACCTGCTGATGGCCCGCGCCACGCTGCGCACCCGTGAGGCGGCGGTACGGAGCGCGCTCGGCGCCTCGCGCCTTCGCGTGGTGCTGCCCTTCTTCGCCGAGACGCTGGTGCTTGCG
>DASYPD010000231.1:0-11131 GCA_036007005.1 Gemmatimonadales bacterium | reverse complement strand
GAACCCCTGCCGGGAGCAATTCTTCCCCGCCGCAGGATCGTGGCATTCTATGGCAATCCGCTGTCAGCGAAGATGGGAATCCTCGGGGAGCTTGTCCCCGAACGCATGCTGGCCCGGCTCGATCAGCTCGTCGTGGACTGGGCCTTCGCGGACCCGCGCACTCCCGTCCTGCCCGCGTTGCATCTGATCGCGGTGGTGGCGCAGGAAAAGCCCGGCACCCACCGACTCTATCGGTTGCGGATGGATTCGGCGCTGATTCAACGGGTCTATGACTGGGCTCGCGGAAAGCACGCCCTGCTGTTTCTCGATATCCAGGCCGGGCAGAGCACTCTCAAAGAGGAATTACCGCACTTGCTGCCCTGGCTCGCCAAACCGGACGTGCATCTCGCAATCGATCCAGAGTTCTACATGCACTACTCGCGCGAGGGACGCAGTCCGGGGAGCCGGATCGGTTCCCTCACCGCGGCCGAGGTGAATTACGCAAGGGCGGAACTGGCGCGCCTGGTGACACAGTACCGGCTGCCTCCGAAAGTGCTCATCGTCCATCGCTTCACCAGAAACATGCTGCAGGATGCCGCAGAGGTCCGGCTCGATCCCCGCGTGCAGATCGTGATCAACATGGATGGCTGGGGGCAGCCTTGGCTCAAGTTCGATACCTACGCCACCTGCGAGGTGGCCGAGCCGGTTCAGTTCACCGGCTTCAAGCTTTTCTTCCATAACGACACCAGAAAGGGCGATCCGCTGCTTACCCCGCGCGAGCTGCTCGCCCTGCGGCCCCGGCCGTTTTACATCCAATACCAGTGAGCATGCCGCAAGTCATCGCGAGAGTCCGACGGGCCCATGGCCATCTCAGTGCCCCAGATCAAACTGCCTGGTGAACTTCACCACCACCGCCCGTTCCAGCGCTCGCGCTCCGTCCCCGGTTTCTCTCCCCTCGTTGAATACCAGAAACAGCCCGGTGCCCGCCGGTCCCAGCCACGCGAAGCGCACATTGGCCAAAAGCGTGTGACTCTGGTTGTTGTATTGGGTAAGCGACTGCAGAGAGATGCTGGGCGTGAAGGCGTAGGCCAGCCGCAGGCCGAGCAGGCGTCGGACAAAGTTCCCTTCGTGGAGGTGAACATTGTCGTAATTGAGCCGGAGCTGGGCCAGGAGCTTCTGATTGGGACGGGCGGTGAAACTGGCGATCAGCGCGGCATGATGGCCGGTGTAAAACTGCCCGAGCGACACCTTTCCCCCGACGGATAAGGGCGCGCTCAGGTTCGTGTTGTAATTCATCTGCCATTCGAACCAGTCGTAGATCCCGGGCGCGAGCACTACTCCAGGCGCGATCTCGAAGGGCTGCCGGAATGCCTCACGGATGAAGTTGAGGCCGGGCGCCTCGAAGAACGAGCCGTTGGCAAAGAGGAAGTGGCTGTCGATGTGAATCAGCCTGCTCTGCGGATAGCCGTCGGTCTCGTCGTACTGCCGGAAGGTGATGTGCGGCCGGGTCTCCCGAAACCAGCGAAGGCGCGGCGTGCGCAAATGGCGCAGGATGCGGAAGTTGTAGAAGCGAAACGAAGGCCGCTCGAGAAAGCCGACCTCGGGATTGAAATCCGTGTCCACCTGGCGCACCGCTCCGCCCAGTTCCCAGTGTCGGGTGACATACGTGCCGGCCAGATTCCAGCTGTTCGAGGCGCCGGTCCGTCCCGGCGTCTCGGAATGGGCGGCAAACCCGTCAAGGGAGACCGCGTCTCCCACGCCGAGCCGCCCGTCCGCGCCAAGGGTCACGTTGTAGTCGCCGCTGCTGTCGGTATCGAGGCGGCTCACCGCGATCGCACCGATCCGCGAGCGATGCGGCAGCTCGCGCAGCACCCTCACCACTGCATAATTGCTGGGCGCCACGACGGTTGAGTCAGCCACCCTGACTCGCTCGGTCTGGATGTCGAGCAGGCCGACGGTGAATCCTGCGGCTCTTCCGGTGAGCCGCCCCCCACCCACGATCGGGACCGCGCGGCTCTCGGTCCCGATGCCGATTCGCCGGCTGAAGAAGAGCTCGACCGATTCCGGGGTGCCGACCGAAAACGTTCCAGCATTTTCCAGAAAGAAGGGTCGCTTTTCGGGAAAGAACAGATTGAAGCGAGTGAGATTGAGCTGCTGCTCGTCGGCTTCCACCTGGGCGAAATCGGTGTTGTAGGTCAGATCCAACGTGAGACTCGGCGTCACCCCGAGCTTGGCATCGGCTCCGAATTCGGCGGAGGCGTGAGTCGGGGTGCCTCGCAGATAGTCTCGGTGCAGGCTGCCGAGCGCGTACGGCGTCACGCGGGCGACCCGCTTGGCGGGCGGTTCCACAGCGACCAGAGTGCCCGCCTGGGAAATCCGATAGATCGAGTAGCTCCGCGAGACCGGCGACCAGAAATCTTCTTCGTTCTTCCGGCGGATGAAGCGCGCCAGATTGAGTCCCCACTGCTGGGACTTGCCACCGGCGTACCGCAGCGTCTGGAAGGGAATGCGGAACTCCGCGATCCACCCGGTGGAATCCACGGAGGTGGCCACGCTCCAGGTGCCGTCCCAGTTCAAGTTGGCCGAGCCCGTCTGCCCATTGGGTCCGGGACCGGTTCCCATCGGGCCGCCGAAGCCGCCTTCGCCCTCCTTGGTCACCTGGCCATCGTGCTCGATGCCCGCGGGGGTCGTGCCGAAGATGAATCCGTTTTGGCGGTCCAGGAACGTATCCAGCATGAGCACGAAGGCGTCCTGATCCTTGAGATCGGCATCGCGGCGTACCTCGCCGTGCACAATGCCGGCAGGATCGGAATCGAAGAGCCGCGCTCCTATATAGAGGGCCTCCCGATCAAACAGGATGCGGACCTCGGTGCGCTCGGTGGCGGGACGGCCTTCAAAGGGCTCGTGCTGCACGAAGCCAGTGAGCACGGGAGCTCGTGACCAGATGCTGTCGTCCAGCCGGCCGGTCAACAGCGGACCCGCCTCGACCCGCACCGCCTGCGCAACCGGTCGCACCCGCGCCCCTGGCGTCCCGTTCACCTGGGCGTCCAGCGGATGGACAAACAGTGAGACGCTGAGCAGAAGGGTGAATCCGCTCAAGCCGAAGCGGGGCATTATCCGGAGGGTAATCCCGCCCGGCCGTTCCGTCGAGACCCTCACTGAAGCGCGGCGATCAGCTCCCCATTGGTCGGATGGCGCCGCAGCGCCAGCAGCAGGTCGTTCATGGCATCGAGTGGCGTCATCCGGGCGATGCGTTGCCGAACCTGCTTGGCGGTGGCGAGCGCCGGCTCCGTCAGCAGCAGCTCCTCTTTCCGGGTTCCGCTCGCCACCAGGTCGATCGCCGGAAAGACCCGCCGCTCGGCCAATTCCCGGCTCAGCACGAGCTCGCTGTTGCCGGTTCCCTTGAACTCCTCGAAAATCAACTGATCCATCTTGCTGCCGGTATCGATCAGCGCGGTCGCGATAATGGTGAGCGAGCCTCCCCCCTTCGCCGGATCCACCTGCCGCGCGCTTCCGAAGAAACGCTTGGGCCGTTCGAGCGCCTGTGCGTCGAGCCCGCCCGAGAGCGTGCGCCCCGTCCCCTGGACGACGGTATTGAAGGCCCGGGCGAGGCGCGTCAGGGAATCCATGATCAGGACGACGTCCTCTCCCAGCTCCACTCTGCGGCGCGACCGCTCGAGCAGCAGCTCCGCGAGGGCGACGTGTTGCGAGGCGGGATTGTCGAAGCTCGACGCGATGACCTCCCCGAACCCAGCCGCCTCGAGCTCGAAAACTTCTTCCGGCCTTTCGTCGACCAGCAGAATGAACAGGGTAGCGGCCGGATAGTTTCTGCTCACGCCTTCGGCGATGGCCTGCAGCACCATTGTCTTGCCCGCCTTGGCGGGCGCCACAATGAGCGCGCGTTGTCCTTTGCCGAACGGACACAGCAAATCGATGATCCGGTTGGTCGCGTCCGGTCTGCCCTGGCGTACCAGGTCGCACTCGAGTCGGAGCTGCTGGTCGGGATGGATGGCGGTGAGCTGCGCGAAGCTCGGCCGCTCTCCCAGCTCGGCGACGGGGCGGCCATTGATTGTCTCAACGCGGTCCAGCATGCTGCCGCCCTTGCCGCTCTTGGCGGCACCCACGATCTCGTCGCCGGCGCGCAGCCCGAACTGGCGAATGACGCGCTCGTCCACCCGGATGTCGTTGCCGAGCGGTAGATAACCCGCTTGCCGGCGGCGCAGAAAGCCGGCACGCCCGCTGAGCTCGAGCACACCGAGAGGCGCGTTCACCGGGAGGTGGTGTAGATCAGCTCGAGCAGCTCGTCATAGGTGGCCTCCGCCTCGGCGCTGCCCGCGCGCACCGCATCGGCCACACAGTGCCGCAGATGGTTTCGCATCAGCCCGCGCGCCACTGCACGCAACGCTTCGTGGACCGAGGCAATCTGCACCATGATCTCGGGACAGTAGCGGTTCGCTTCCACCATCTTCTGCAGTCCGCGGACCTGGCCCTCGATGCGCCGCAATCGCTTCAGGTTCCGATCCTTGATTTCGGGATCGACACCCACGGCCTTGCGGCCTTCGCCCGTCGCCTCGCAGCCGCAGCGCGCGGTGGCTTCGGAGTCTCGTGTATTCATGCAGTTCCCGTTGACTGTTGACTGTTGACGCAGTTAGCGGAATCTCCGCAGGCGCAGGGAGTTCGAGACGACGCTGACCGAGCTCAGCGCCATCGCCGCGCTCGCCAGCACCGGGCTGAGCAAGAGGCCGAACGCCGGATAGAGCACCCCGGCCGCGACCGGAATTCCAATGACGTTGTACACGAAGGCCCAGAAGAGATTCTGTCGCATCACAGCGATGGTGCGCCGGGAGAGGCGCACGGCAGCAGCCACCGGCACGAGATCGGCCCGCATGACCACGACGTCACCCGCCTGGGCGGCGACATCGGCGCCGCTCCCCATCGCGAGCCCTAAGTCCGCGGCCGCGAGCGCCGGCGCATCGTTGATACCATCACCCACCATCGCCACCACCCGACCTTCCTGCTTGAGGCGGCGGATCTCGGCGACCTTGCCCTCCGGCAGCAGCTCCGCGACGACGTGGGCGATGCCGGTTTCCCGCGCGACGGCCTCCGCGGTGCGGCGCTGGTCGCCCGTCAGCATGAACACGTCGAGGCCGAGCTGGCGGAACAGCTCGATCGCGCGGGGTGACGTCGGCCGCACCGGATCGGCTACCGCAAGCAGTCCGGCGAGCGCGCCGTCGACGGCAACGAACATCGGCGTGCGGCCTTGATCGGCCAACCGGGTCGCGGCCTCCCGCAAGGCCGCCGGATCGATGCCGGCCTCGAGCAGCATCGGCTCGTTGCCGACGACGACCGTGGACCCCGCGACGCTTCCCGTGGCGCCACGACCCGGCAGCGCGCGAAAACTCTCCACCCCGAGGAGTGGCAAGCCACGCCGCTTGGCCTCCTGAACGATGGCGCCCGCCAGGGGATGCTCCGAGGCGGTCTCCAGGCTCGCCGCCAGCCCGAGCAGCTCGGCATCGTTCCAGCGGGGAAGCGCCACGAGATCGGTGACGGCGGGCCTTCCTGCCGTCACGGTCCCAGTCTTGTCGAGCACAATGGTGTCGATGCGACCCGCCCGCTCCAGTGCCTCACCGCCTTTGATCAAGAGGCCGAGCTCGGCCCCGCGCCCCGTCGCCACCATCATGGCGGTAGGGACCGCTAGTCCCATCGCACAGGGGCAGGCGATGATCAGCACCGAGACGGCGGCGGTAAACGCGCGGATGAGCGGAGCCTGTCCGGTCAGCAGGTACCAGGCCACGAAGGTAGTGATGGCCAGCGCGATGACGACCGGCACGAACACCGCGCTGATCCGATCGGCCAGCCGGGCGAGCGGAGCCCGGGAGCCTTGCGCCTCCCGCAGCAGCTGAACGATCCGCGCCAGCACACTTTCCGCGCCGAGCGTCGTGGCGCGGCTGCGCAACAGCCCCGTGGTATTGATGGTGCCGCCGATGACGGAGTTGCCGGCCGCTTTGGCGACCGGAATGGATTCTCCCGTCACCATGGACTCATCCACCGCGCTGGACCCGTCGACCACCAGGCCATCGACCGGGATCCGTTCCCCCGGTCGGATGACGACGATGTCGCCGCGGCGCACTTCCGCCAGGGGAAGTTCGACTTCGGAGCCGGCGCGGACCACCCGTGCGATCTCGGGTTGCAGCCGGGTTAGGGACCGGAGCGCGGCCGAGGTCTGTCGTTTCGCGCGAGCTTCCAGCGCGTTGCCAAGCAGAATCAGCGCCAGGATGATGATCACCGCTTCGTAGTACAGCTCCGGGGCCATGCCCCGCCGCAGGAAGAGGCCGGGCGCCACGGTGGCCAGAGCGGAAAAGAGAAACGCCGCGCCGGTGCCGAGCGCGATCAGCGTATTCATGTCGGCCGCGTGATGCCGGAACGCCGACCAGGCGCGCTGGTAGAAATGGCGGCCGGCCCAGAGCATCACCAAGCCGGTGACGCCGAGCAGGGCCCAGGCAGTGAGGCGCTGCCCCGCGGCGACGCCGAGCATACTCAGCGCCATCACGCCGAGCCCTATGGAGAGGCTCACTCCCGCCTTGAGGCGGAGCTCGCGAAACTCCGCCTGCGCGGCGCGCTCCCGTACGGCCTCCTCCTGGCCAAGGTCCGGAATGGCGGCGGGAAGCTCGGCCCCGTACCCGGTGGCACGCACGGCTTCGATCAGCCGCTGCGGCGTGGTGAGCGAGGGGTCATACGCCACGCTGGCCGAGTTCAACAACAGATTCACGCTGGCCTGCTCCACGCCGGGCGCCTGCTCCAGCGCGTGCTGGACGTGGGCCTGACACGCCGCGCAGCTCATGCCGGTCACCGGAAAGGACAGTCGCGTGGCGGTCATCGCACGATCAGCTTGCCGCGCAGCATGCCCATACCGCAGGTGAACTCATGCTCTCCCGCCTTCTGGGGTGTGAATTCGACCGCGGTCTTCTGCTGGGGAGGCAGGAAGCGGCGCAGCTTGAAATCGGGAAACACGACTTCTTCCGAGCAGCCGGAAGTCTCCTGGCGATCGAACCAGAGCCGCACGGGCCGGCCGGCCTCGACCTCGATCTCCGCCGGGTCATAGCCGCCCCGCACCGTCACCGTGATTTCCTGCGTTCCGGACGCGGCTGCAGTCGCGCGCGCCGCCGACCGCCGGGCGAGGAAGAAGTACCAAAGCACCCAGGCAATGGCGGCAATTCCGCCGAGCAGCACGGTCCATTTATCACTGCCCATCCACCGCTCACCCTTTCCGGTCCCCGCTTACTCTATATACCCCCCTCCCCTATGTCAAGCTGTGGTCGGGAAGGCGGGTACCGGGTAACTTCCGCAGCGGGCAGAGCTGCTGTGCTTGCGTCTCTGCAACCATTCTGCGATCCCAACGAGGACCTATGAAGTCGGTCATCTTCAGGTTCCGCGCCGTGTGGGGCGGACTCATCTGCGCGCCGATTCTCGCCCTTCCTGTTCACGGACAGGCTCCCGTTTCACCCTCTGCGGAGGTCGTCGCGGAGCTTTCCGCCAGCCGAGCTCGTCTGGCGGCGGAGAGCTACGTGACGCCGGCGGCGGAAATCGTCAAGCTCGTCACGGCGCCCCGGCAGCAAAACGCGCTGCTCGCGCAACAGAGTCCCGACCGCCGGCATTTTCTCCGCGAAGTGAGCGGGGGAATGCCGAGCGTCACGTCCTTCGGCAAGCCGCATTACTACTTCGGTGGATTGCAGGTGGATCCCGCTGCCAATCGCGCTCGCGCGCTCACGACCCGAGGCGCCGCTGCGCTGGCCGTCGTGGATGCCGAGACCGGGCACACCCGGGCGCTCGAGATTCCCGCGGGAGCCACGGCCAGCAATCCCGTCTGGTCTCCCAATGGCAAGCAGATCGCCTTCATCGCCAACTTTACGCAGGCGTCGCGCGTTTACGTGGCCGACGTCGCGAGCGGAAAGTCGCGTGACGTGACACCCCAGGGCTCGGCGCTGCTCGCGACGTTGGTGACCTCGGTGGACTGGACCGCCGGGGGAGACCAGCTCGTGATGGTCCTCGTGCCGGAGCAGCGTGGCTCGCCGCCGGCGGCAGCGTCGATCGCGACGGGCCCGAGGGTGCGGCTCTGGATGGACAGCCTCAAGTCGCCGCAGCGGAATTATGCCAGCCTGCTGCAGGAACCTTTCGACCAGGCCCTGATGGAGTATTACGTGACCGGGCAACTCGTCGTCCTCGACGTGCGCACCCGCACCGCACACAAGCTCGGGCCGCCGGCCATGATCAGCGAGGTCGATCCGTCACCCGACGGGAAGTACTTCCGGGTGACCACGCTGCGGAAGCCGTTCTCTTATGTGGTGCAGTACGCGAGCTTCGGTGAGCTCGAGGAAATCTGGGACGCGAGTGGCAGAGTGCTCGCCGAGGTCATGAAGCGCCCCCTGAGGGAATCGGCCGACACCGCCGATACGCCGGGCCCGCGGCGGGAGGGATCCAAGCGATCGCTCGCCTGGATGCCGTCGGGGCAGGGGTTGTACTACCTGGAAGCAGTGGCAGCAAGAAGTGGGAGTGGCAGTGACTCAATGGCTCCCTCTGGTGCGCGCGCGCCAGGCGCAGCAGGCGTGAACAACCGCCCCGATCGGCTGCTGCGCTGGATGCCGCCGTTCGGGCCGGGCGATACCACCGTGCTCTATCGTGCCGACGGGCCGATCTCGCAGGTCGCCCTGAACGACGACGGAGGCATGGCGTTCTTCGGCGTCACCCGCAACGGCACCGGCGAGCTCTTCGCGGTGCGCCTGAGCCAACCCGACAAGCGTTACCCCATCGTGCGCCAGCGGGGCTACACCCCCGTGATCGCCGGACGCACCGCGTTCGGGCCCGGCGGAGGACGGGGCACGGGTGCGAATGATTCGCTCTCGTTTTACAGTAACCCGGGCGCTCTCACCACGGTGCGGGGGAGTCGCGGCGGCGTGGTCGTGCTCGTTACACCGGACAGCGCCGTGTTTCTCTCGGGGATCCGCTATGACCGCAACTATCTGGAGAATATTCCCCGGCCATTCGTGGACAAGGTGAGCATCGCCACGGGAGGCAAGACGCGATTGTACGAGGGACCCGCCGAGATCTCCGAAACCCTCACGGCGCCGCTGGATGACGACTTCGCCGCCGCGGTCGTGGTGCGGGAGTCTGCGACGGAGGTGCCGAACGCGTATCGGCGCGAGCTCAAGACCGGCGCGCTCACCCGGCTCACCGACAATCGTGATCTGACGCCGGAGTTCACCAGCCTGCTCCGCAAGCGGATCGTGGTGACCCGGGCGGACGGCATCAAATTCGTGGTGCGGGTGACACTTCCCGCGGGATATCGGGCCGGCACGAGGCTGCCAGGCATGTTCTGGCTCTATCCGTACGAGTATACCGACCAGGCCGGCTATGACCGCAGCCTCCGCAGCGAGAACGTCAAGCGCTTCCCCACCTCCCAGCCGCGCACGATCGAGTTCCTGGCAACCCAGGGATACGCGGTCGCGAACTTCGACCCGCCTATCATCGGCGAGACGGGCCGGATGAACGACAATTACGTCTCCGACCTACGCATGAATCTCTACGCGGTGATCGACGAGCTCGACCGCCAGGGGATCATCGATCGCACCCGCCTCGGCATCGGCGGGCACAGCTATGGCGCCTTCAGTACGGTGAACGCGCTGGTCCACACGCCGTTTTTCAAGGCGGGCATTGCCGGGGACGGGATGTACAACCGGACCCTTACTCCCACCGGGTTCCAGAGCGAGCGGCGTGATCTGTGGGGTGGACAGAAGACCTACCTCGACATGTCGCCCATGCTGTACGCCGACAAACTGCAGGGCGCGCTGCTGCTGTACCACGACCTGGAAGACCAGAACGTGGGGACCGACCCGATCAGCTCGATCCGGATGATGCAGGCGCTCCGGGCCGAGGGCAAAGTGGCCGCCCTCTACCTGTATCCCTACGAAGACCACGGGCCCGCGACCCGCGAAACCATTCTCGATCTCTGGGGACGCTGGACGGCGTGGCTCGATATCTATGTGAAGAACGCGGGGGTCGCGCTGGCGAAGGCGGCGGTGGCGGCGGGGGAGGGCGCTCCGAAGCAGCCCTAAGAGAGCAACAGCGTCGACGCTTTTTGAGCAGACCAGCTCACCAGGAAATGCCGAGCCCCGCCGTAAGCACGAAGTCGTTCCGCAGCTTCTTGCCCGTGCCGAAGTCCGACTTCGAGATCAGGTCCTCGGCGTCGAGCCGCAGGCCAACCTGATCGTCGAAGGGGACCCGGATCATCAGGCTGGCGACCCCCGCGGCATCGGTCGAGCCGAGACTGGAATCCAGCAGACTCATTTGCCGGTGCAGCACGCCGATACCCGCGCCCGCCATGATCGAGATGCCGGATTTTCGGGGACTGCGTCCCAGCAGCAGCTTGGCCGTTCCGAAGGTCAAGTGGGTGCGGCGGGAGCCCTGGACGCCGCCCGTGCCGCTCTGCCGCACGCGTTCAGGGGTGTAACCCGCCGAAACCTCGGCGCCCCAGAAGCCGCTCTTGGCGTAGGCCCCGAAGTGCGCTCCCGCTTCCCAGGCGCCTTTGCGGGTGAGCACGAGGCCACCGCTCTGCCCCGAAGCGCCCGTCGGCCGGAAATAACCGGCCGAAAACGTGAGCTCGACCGCATGGGTGCGGGGGAGCTTCTGTTGCTGGGCCGCCAGCGGCGCGACCACCAATAGCCAATAGCCAGTAGCCAATAGCCAGCTTCTCATTGCACTGCATTCACCATGTCGAAGATCGGCAGATACATCGCCACCACCATGCCGCCCACGATGATGCCGAGGACCACGATCATGATCGGCTCCATCAGCGAGAGCAGCGCACTCACCGCCACGTCAACCTCGGCGTCGTAGAAGTCGGCGATCTTGGTGAGCATGTCGTCGAGGCCGCCGGTCTGCTCGCCGACCGAGATCATGGAGATGACCATCGGCGGGAAGACCGCGGAGGCCTGCAGCGGTCCCGCGATCGTCTCGCCCCCCGCGATCGATTGGCGGGACTGCATCACGGCGTCGTGGATGACGCGGTTGCCCGCGGTCTTCGCGGTGATCTCGAGCCCGTCGAGGATCGACACGCCCGATGAGATCAGCGTGCCCAGCGTTCGGGTAAAGCGGGAGA
>DASYPD010000230.1:0-4512 GCA_036007005.1 Gemmatimonadales bacterium | reverse complement strand
CGGGGCCGTGCGCTTTCTGCAGCGCCGGATCCGGGAAGACGCCGAGCTCTTCGCGGCATGGGCCGGGCAGCGCATCGGCGTGGTCACGGGCACCGCGATGGGCGGGCTGATGGGGCAGGTTCTCGCGCCGCTCGCACTAGTGTCGGGCGCGGAGTTCGAGCTGATCGTCGTCGCGAACGGACTCTTCGGCCGCCGCGTCACCACCGCCGGGCTCTTGCCCGGAAAATCGATCGCCGAGGCTCTGCGGGATCGCGAGGAACTCGACCTCGTACTGCTCCCGGCTGAGGCGGTCAATGACGAGCTGCTCTTCATTGACGGCCTGAGCGCGGAAGCGCTCGCCGCCGGGCTCGCGCTACCGATCCGCTTCAGCAAGTACTTCAGCGATGCCGTCGAGGCGGTGGCTGCGGCATGACAAAGGCCACCGTTGCCATCATCGGCCGTCCCAACGTGGGGAAGTCCACGCTCTTCAACCGTATTCTGGGCGGGCGCTCGGCGATCGTGGCGGAGCAGGCAGGCACCACACGGGATCGCCACTTCGGCGACGCCGAGTGGACCGGACGGCATTTCTGGCTGGTGGACACCGGCGGGATGCTGCCCGATTCCACCGAGCCCATGGATCGCGCCATCCGGCGGCAGGTCGAGCTCGCGCTGGACGAGTCGGACCTGGTGCTCTTTGTCGTCGACGCCAAGGACGGCCTGCACCCGGTCGATCAGGCAATCGCCGAAAAGCTGCGCCGAAGCAGGCATCCCGTCTTGCTCGCGGTCAACAAGGTCGAGTCTCCCGCGGATGAGCTCGCGGTCCACAGCTTCCACGCGCTCGGCTTTGGAGAGCCCGTCCCGGTCTCCGCCTCGGTCGGCTCGCGCAGTGGAGACCTGCTCGATGCGATCGTCGCCAAGCTGCCGCAGCCGGCGGCCGTCGAGCTGGAGCTCAGCGTCGACATCGCCATCGTGGGCCGGCCCAACGCCGGCAAGTCCTCCCTCGCCAACCGGTTGCTCGGCGAGGAGCGCTTCGTGGTGCACGAGCAGGCCGGCACCACCCGCGACGCGGTCGATTCGGTGCTGCGCTACGAGGGAAGGTTGCTCCGCTTCATCGATACGGCGGGCCTGCGGCGGCGCGCGCGGGTGGAGGGCGACATCGAGTTCTATTCGACCCTCCGGACCGAGCGTGCCATCGATCAGGCCGAAGTGTGCATTCTGGTCGTGGATGCGGAACTCGGCCTCCACAATCAGGACCTGCGGATCGCCACTCAGGCGTGGGAACACGGCACCGGCCTCGTCATCGCCGTCAACAAATGGGACCTGATCGCGGAAAAGGATGCTAACACGGCCAAACGGGGAGAAGAGCTGCTCGTCGCCAAGGCTCCTTTCCTGCAATACGTCCCTTTTGTCTACGTCTCGGCGCTCACCGGGCAGCGGGTCCGCAAGCTGCTGGACGTGGCCCTCGAAGTGGCAGAGGCCCGCAAGCGGCGGGTTGCGACCTCGGAGGTGAACAAGGTCCTGGGCGACCTGGTGCAGCGGCAGCAGCCGCCCCAGAAGCCGGGTGAGGAAGTGAAGCTGCTCTACGCCTCGCAAATCGGCACCGCTCCGCCGGCCTTCGCCATCGTCTCCAACCGGCCTGAGGATGTTCCGGAGTCGTATCAGCGCTACCTGCTGCATGGGTTCAGGCATGCCTGGTCGTTCACGGGCGCGCCGGTGCGGCTCAAGTTCTCGGCGCGGGGCAGCCGGCGCTAATGCAGCTCGCGCTCTGGCTCTTCGCGTCGTACCTGCTGGGCGCGATTCCCACCAGCTACCTCGTGGTGCGCCTGGTCAAAGGCGAAGACCTCCGGCGGCTCGGCAGCGGCAACCTCGGTGCTACCAACCTCTATCGCACCCTTGGCTGGCGCTACGCGATTCCGGTTGCCGTGTTCGATCTCTTGAAGGGCGCGGTGCCGGTGAAAGTCTTTGGCCCGCTGGCCGGGGATGGCACCCTGATCCCGCTCCTCCTCGGCATTGCCGCTTTCCTGGGCCACGTCTTCTCCGTCTTCCTGAGATTCAGGGGAGGGAAGGGTGTCGCCACCGGGGCAGGGATCGTGCTCGGGCTCGCACCGGGCGCGTTTCTGCTGGCGCTCTCCGCCTGGGTCTTGATCCTGGCGTTCAGCGGCTACGTCTCGCTCGCCAGCATCGTGGCCGCACTGTTGCTGCCTCCCGCCGTCTATGTCCTCGAGCCGGCCCGCCGCCCGTTGCTCTGGTTGTTCGTGGTGCTCGCGATACTGATCGTCTTTTTCCATCGCGCCAACATCAAGCGGCTGCTATCCGGCACCGAACACCGGTTCGGCCGGCACGCCACCGCACGCTCGTGAGCGCCATCGCCGTGCTGGGCGCCGGGAGCTGGGGGACCGTGATCGCCCATCATCTCGCGACGAAGGGCGCCGACGTCGTCCTCTGGGCGCGCGATGAAGCGGTGGCGAGCGCCGTGACCGAGCGGCATGAGAACCCGGCGTATTTGCGGGGCAGGCCCCTCGCCAACTCGCTCCGGGCCACCGCGAGCATCTCTGACGCAGTCGAGCAGCGGGACATCCTGATCTGCGCGGTGCCCAGCCAGTCGGTGCGCAGCGTACTCGCGCAGGCCTGCGACGCCGCGACAAGCGATGCCGTGCTCGTGTGCGCCAGTAAGGGCATCGAGAGCGAGACCCTGCAGCGGATGTCGGAGGTTGCCGCGGAGACGCTGCCCGGCCGAGAGTACGTGATTCTCTCGGGGCCGAGCTTCGCCGTAGAGGTCCTCGAGCAACAGCCTACCGCGGTGGTCGCGGCGTCGCGCAGCGCCAGCGCCGCCTGTCGGGTGCAGGAGCTGTTTGCGAGCGGAAGTTTTCGGGTTTACTCCAGCCGCGATGTGCTGGGCACGGAGCTGGCCGGCTCGTTCAAGAACGTCATCGCGATTGCCGCGGGCATGTGCGACGGGCTGGGCTTGGGCAACAATCCTCGCGCCGCGCTGGTAACCCGCGGACTCGCCGAGATCACCCGGCTCGGCGTGGCGCTGGGCGCGGACCCCTTGACCTTCGCGGGGCTCGCCGGGGTGGGCGATCTGGTGCTCACCACCTGCGGAACCCTTTCGCGCAATCGCGCGCTCGGCGTCGCCCTGGGCCGGGGCGAAAACCTGGCGGAATACACGGCGAGGCAGCATAGCGTGATCGAAGGCGTCCCCACCGCGAAAGTGGCGCTCCGCCTGGCGCGGCGCGCGGGAGTTGAGCTCCCGATCGCCGAGCAGGTGGCGGAATGTTTGTTCGAGTCCAAGCCGCCGCGGCAGGCCATCGTCGAGCTGATGGAGCGAACCCCCAAGCCGGAGCAGTGGACATGACTCCGCCGCGGCCAACCCAGGAGTTTTTCTCGATCGGGGAAGTGTGCGCGCTCACCGATCTCAAGCCCCACGTGTTGCGCTATTGGGAAAGCCAGTTCCGTTTCCTCAATCCGGCCAAGAACCGCTCCGGCAATCGCGTCTACAAGAGCCGTGAAGTCGAGCTGATCATGCTGGTGAAGCACCTGCTCTACACCGAGAAGTACACCATCGAAGGGGCTCGGCAACGAATCGAGCAGTACCGCCGGAGCGGCGACCTCAAGGCCCAGGCCTCACGCGCCGCCTCGCGGACCACGCTCAATGAGTTGCGCGAGGAGCTCGAGCAGATCCTGCAGCTGCTCGACGGGGCACCCCCTCCCGAACGGGATAAGGGAGCGGAAACGCAGTGAATATTCTGGTGAGCAACGACGACGGTATCCTGGCGCCGGGCATCGCGGTGCTGGCCGAAGCCTGCCGCACGGTCGGGCAGGTAACCGTCATCGCGCCTGACCGCGAGCAGAGCGGCACCTCGCACTCGTTGACCCTGCATCGGCCCCTGCGGCCCATCCGGCGGCATGACGGGACCTTCCAGGTAGATGGGACGCCCACCGACTGCGTGCTGCTCGCCGTGGGTGCGCTGATGCCGGAGCGGCCCGATTTTGTGTTTTCCGGGATCAACCACGGGCCGAACATGGGGGAGGACGTGCTCTATTCCGGCACCGTGTCTGCGGCGATGGAGGCAGTGACCCTCGGTATCCCCGGCATTGCGCTCTCGCTCGCCAGCCGCAACGCGGAGTTGTTCGGGGAATATCAGGCGTGGCTCACAGGATTGGTGGGCCGCATCGTGGCGGTGAATGAGTTTCCCCCGAACATGCTGCTCAATATCAACTTGCCCGACATCACCGCCGCCGAGGTACGCGGGGTGAAGGTGACCAAGCTGGGCAGCCGGTATTTCTCGGAGAGTCTTACCCGGATGAAGGATCCCTGGGGTAAGGAAGTCTTCTGGATCGGCGGCGGGGAAATCACTTGGACGGGAGATGCGGAATCCGATCATCAGGCGGTACACGATGGCTACATCTCCATCACGCCGCTCCATCTCGACCTGACGAGCTACAACCTCTTCGAGACGGTGCGAGGATGGGCGCTGGAGGGCTAGGCCCGTCGGACGGCTATGGCGGCTATCGGGCGCAGCTAGTGGAAAC
>DASYPD010000229.1:0-2482 GCA_036007005.1 Gemmatimonadales bacterium | reverse complement strand
GTGGTGCAATCCATGACCAACACGGACACCGCCGACGTCGAGGCGACCGCCGGGCAAGTCAGGGAGCTCGCGGAGGCCGGCAGCGAGCTGGTGCGGGTTACCGTGAACAATGACGCGGCCGCGGCGGCGCTGCCGCGAATCCGCGAGCGACTGGACGGAAGCGGCGCGGCCGTTCCTCTGATCGGTGACTTCCACTACAACGGCCATCTCCTGCTCAGCAGGTATCCCGAGTGTGCGCGAGCGCTGGCCAAATACCGGATCAACCCCGGCAACGTCGGGGGCAAAAGGCGCGACGAGCATTTCCGCTCGATCATCGAGGTTGCCATCGCCAACGATAAGCCGGTCCGGATCGGGGTGAACTGGGGCTCGCTGGACCAGGACCTGCTCACCGAGCTGATGGACGCCAATGCGGCCCTGGCCGAGCCGCGCGAAGCGCGCGATGTCACCCTCGACGCCATGGTGGAGAGCGCCCTGCGCTCGGCTGAGCTCGCCGAATCCACCGGTTTGGCGCATGACCGGATCGTGCTCTCCGCCAAGGTTTCGGGCGTGCAGGATTTGATCGAGGTCTACCGTCGGCTCTCGGCGCGCTGTGACTATCCGCTGCATCTCGGTCTCACCGAGGCCGGCATGGGAATGAAGGGCACCGTGGCGAGCGCCGCGGGTCTCGCGATTCTGCTGCAGGACGGGATCGGCGACACGATTCGCGTTTCGCTCACTCCCGCCCCCGGCGGCGACCGGTGCGACGAGGTCCGGGTGGCCCAGCAGATTCTGCAATCCCTCGGACTGCGCGCCTTCACGCCGCAGGTCACCAGTTGCCCCGGCTGTGGCCGCACCACCAGCACCTTTTTTCAGCAGATGGCGCAGGATATCCAGGGCTACGTGGAGCAACGGATGAGCGAGTGGCGAACCAGCCGGCCCGGGGTGGAGGGGCTCAAGGTCGCGGTGATGGGCTGTGTGGTGAATGGACCCGGCGAATCCAAACACGCCGACTTGGGGATCTCGCTGCCCGGGACCTTCGAGGACCCCAAGGCCCCGGTCTATGTCGATGGTCGGCTGTTGACCACGCTCAAGGGCGAGTCGATCGTCAGCGAGTTCCTCGCGATTCTGGACGACTATGTCGCGCGGCGGTACCCGGCGTAATGCTCGCCGGAAGCGATCTGCTGCAGCAGCCGCTGCGCGCTCTCCCGGTGCTCTTCCTCGCAGGCGTGGTCACCAGCATCACCCCCTGCGTCTACCCCATGATTCCGATCACGATCGGCATCCTCGGAGGCGCCGGTGCCGAGTCGCGCACCCGGCGCCGCACGGTGGGTTACACGCTCCTCTATGCGCTCGGGCTCGCGCTGGTGTACGCTTCGCTGGGATTGCTCGCCGGGTTGAGCGGGACACTCTTCGGCACGATCAGCACGAATCGCTGGGCCTATCTGGTGATGGGGAGCCTGCTGCTCGTCGCCGCGCTCGCCATGCTCGAGGTATTTCCCGTCGCGGCGCCGGCGCGATTGGTGGCCTGGGCGAGCCGTTTCGGCGCCCGCTCGGCGGGATCTGTCTTTCTCATGGGAGCGACGTCGGGCCTGGTGGCCGCGCCCTGCGGGGCGCCGGCGTTCGCCGCGGTGCTCACCTTTGTCGGGCACAGCAGGAGCGCCGCGCTCGGATTCCTCTATCTTTTCGTCTTCTCGCTCGGAATGACTGCGTTGCTGATCGCCGTCGGGCTCTCGGCCGGCAGGCTGGCGAGCTTGCCGAAAGCGGGGAAGTGGCTGGGCTGGGTAAAGCGGGCTGCCGGGGCCATTATTCTGGGGATGGCGGTGTACTACTTCGTGAAGGCGGGGCGGGCATGGTAAGACGGCCAGTCGTCCTGGCGTTGGCGGCGCTCCTGATTCTCATGAGCACTCGCCTCCACGCCCAGCTCGACGCCGGTATCGCCGTCGGCGCCAAAGCTCCCCCCGTCACGATCAACGATCTCGACGGCAAGCCGGTTGACCTCGGCAGGGTGTTCGGGAGCAAGCCCGTGTTGCTGGAGTTCTGGGCGACCTGGTGTTCTATCTGCAAGGCATTGTTGCCGCAGCTCGAGGCCGTCCACAAGACGTTCGGCGCTCGGGTCGAGCTCTTTGGCGTGAACGTCACGGTGAACGACTCGAAGCAGCGGATTCAGCGCTATCTCGAAGAGCACAAGCCGCCCTTCCGGGTTCTCTACGACGAGAAGGGAGTGGGGACCCGGGCGTATGATGTGCCGGCCACCTCCTTCATCGTCGTGGTGGATCGCACCGGCAAGGTGGTCTATACGGGTTCCGGCGAGGACCAGGACCTGGTCGCGGCGGTCCGGAAAGCGCTGGGCCCCGGCTAGCCGTACCGTGGATCGCCAGAATCGAACGCCATCGGCGGCGGAAAGTCCGGAAACCCGCGTGGGTTGCAGTCGCGCTGCGATCCCCTGCACAGAGGCAAACCTATTGCACGTAAGAGAGTTAGCAGTGGTAATGCGAGGGACGGC
>DASYPD010000228.1:0-2915 GCA_036007005.1 Gemmatimonadales bacterium | reverse complement strand
TGGAGAGATCGGTGCCCGCCAGAAAGCGAACGCCCTCTTGGTGCAACAGGGTCACGATCTCGAGCAGTTTGGCGTAATACAGTTTGCGACCGGCCCAGTCCCGCGCCGTCAGCATTCGAAAACGGAAATCGGCCTTCGGATTCCAGCCCTGCTTGAAGGGGCCGGGGATGTACTTGAGCCGCGGATCCCGAGCCAGGGTGCTGTCATCCAGATAGGCCGTAGAATGCAGCACCGCGATGGTCGGCACCATCCAGGTCCCGTTCTTCACGAAGGTGCGCGCCAATCCCCGGCAGCGTTCGGGACTGTAGGACGCCTGCCATTGCCGGTTCCTCGCACGACTGAGCGCACCCGCCGAGTCCCAGCCCTTGGGCGAAGCGACGGCGGCCGCGACCTCGCCGAGCTGCTGGTCTTCCAGCGATTCGCAGCCCGTCAAGACCCCGGTGAGATGCTCGATGCTCTGCTGACCCGAGTCGGAGGCTTCGGAGGCCCGCACCAGCGAGGGAACGTGGCCGGCGAAGGGGAGGCCTTTCGCCCTTGCCTCACGCCCCGCGGCGAAAAAGGCCTCGCGCGAGAGCCGGCTGTACACCTTGATAAAGTCGGCGCCAGCTTTGGCGAGCGAATCCACCGCGCGCCGAGCCTCGTCGGCGTTGCTTACACCCACCGAGCCGGGCCAGATCGGCGGGATACCATCCAGAATGTGCCCCGAGGCGACGATGCGAGGTCCCGGGAAGGCGCCTCGCGCGACTCGGGCTCGGGAAGAATCCACCCAGTCCATCCGGCTGAACATCTCCCGCACTCCCGTCACCCCATTGGCCACCAGCAGCGGCAGGAACTGCGCGTCGATGCCGGGGAAGGCCGCGTGGACGTGCATGTCCCAAAGACCCGGGATCAGATACTTGCCGCTCGCGTCGATGATTCGGGAGCCTTGCGGAGGCTGGAAGCCTTGATTCGAGACGGCGATGATGCGCCTGTCGCTCACGACCACGGTCATTCCCGGAAGCGCGCGACCGGCTTCCACATCGATCACCGTCACGTGGGTGAACGCTACCGGAGTGCTCGCCTGCGCCTGGACAGTCGAACCAGGGGCTCCGGCGAGAGCTGGAACAAGCAGCAGGGAACCTGTGCGCATGGGATGGCTCCGCATCAGATCACGGTGGCAAGTCGGCGAGCGGCACCAGCCGCGCCCGCGGCGGGATGCCGGGCTCGAGCTCCATGATCCCGACCGAAACGGGCAAGCCGAATCGGAACGGCCCCGCCCCTCCTGGATTCATCGCTGTCACGACCTGATCGACGAGAGTGAGCAGAGGCCGGTGGGTATGCCCGAAGATGATCACTTCGGCCTGGGGGTAAGCGCGATTGAGCTTTTCCGGCGTGGGCGCTCCAAACTGATGCCCATGCAGCAGCAGGAAATCAAAGCCCTCGATCCGGGTTTCGATGACTTCTGGAATGCGTCCCCGCAGCTCGAATCCGTCGGTGTTGCCCCAGACCGCGGTGACCGGTGCGATCGTTTCCAGTTCCGTGAGCAGCTGCAGCTCGCCGATGTCACCCGCGTGCAGGATCCGATCTACGCCCTGAAAGACGGCGAAGATTTCCGGGCGCAGCAGGCCGTGAGTGTCGCTGAGGATGCCGAGGCGCACGCGAGGCTATTGGCTATTGGCTATTGGCTATCGGCTATTGGCTATTGGCTATTGGTTGCAAGGTTCGAGACCAATAGCCAGTAGCCAGTAGCTCATAGCCCCTAAACAACCCATCCGCGATGGCCGCGATCTCTTCCGCCTGCCGCCAGGCGGCGCGGAGCAGCGACAGTTCGCCCTCGAGCGCACGGCGCTCGCTGTCTTCGTTGGCCGCCATCTCGAGCGCGAGACGATCCACCAGGGGAAGTCGCGGCAAGGGAGTGCGCGGCTCACTCCCGATGCCACCCCGTCCCCAGAACGAGCGCTTAGTGAGCGAGAGAGCCAGCCGTTCAGCGTCGGAGGCTGCCGGATCGGTGACGCTCGGGTCCGGAGGCGCGTCAGGATAGCGGCCCCACCAGCAGCGCAGCGCGATCGCGGCGACGCGCGCAAAGTATCCATCGGGATCGGCAGCATCCTCGAGCTTCGCGACCGCATGACGGACCGCGGACTCGGCGGAGCCCGGCCCGTTGAGCACGGCGAGCAGCTTGCCCGCCACGTGCAGGCCCGACTGACCGCTCAGCGTAACGAGCCCGCGATCGTGCTGCGCCAGGATTTGCCAAGGCTCGTGCGGATCCGGACGCACCAGCAGGGAATGCTCGAGATGGCGCGAGCGGATCACGGCGTTGCTGCCGTCGGCCGCGGCGGTCACCGCGAGCACGCGGTCGGCGCGGGTGTGGATGCGCAGCCAGGTGGCGAGATCGTAGCCGAGCCTGAGCCTGAAAACCCGGCGGAAGCTGCCATCGGCAACCGCCGCGCCGAGCTCGCGCCAGCGCCGCGCCAGCTCCAGCAGCGGATCGCGCCGAAGGGTCGGCAGCCAGCGGCCCAGTAACCGGCCGTAGCGCCACGCGGCGATCTCCGGTTTGAGCGCCGGCCCGATCCGCACCAGCGCTACCCCCTCGCGCAAATAGGCCAGGCCGATGTTGTCCGTGGAGTAGCGCAGTTTGCTCGCGCGGAACCGGCGCTCAGATTCCTGGACGGCCTCCCAGCGCTCCTCCAGCGGTGAGAGGTTCCAGCGGTGGCACTGGGGACAGATCACCCAGAGGCGGCCACGGGCCGGGTCGAACGCCAGTCGGGTACCGACGGGGAAGGTGGGCAGCAAGTCGTTGCGCCCGAGGTCGCTGCTGCAGAAGAGGCAGGTGGTGTACATGGCTATGGGCTATGGGCTATGGGCACTAGCTCTCATCCTTCCCATCGCTTCGCGATCGAAATCCCCAGCCCCAGTTGATCGAGCACCCGCTGGAC
>DASYPD010000227.1:0-3336 GCA_036007005.1 Gemmatimonadales bacterium | reverse complement strand
ATCCGGTCCAGTAACCGCATCGCGTGGGGGCCGGAAATCAGATATTTGTATAGCGGCGAGACATCGATCAAAGCGGCACTGTTGCGGATCGCCGCATATTCGCGCTCGGGCAACAGCTCATAGGCGCTGGCCACCATGTATCCGGCCCAGCGGCGCCAAGCCTGACCCTGAACCAGCGGCGCAGTGCGCGAGTGCAATGGGGTGGTTTTGAGCATGAGGCTCGATTCTAGTCGGTACAGCGGTGAGCGGTAAGCGGTGAGCGGTGAGCGGTAAGCGGTGAGTGGGGGGCGGGGCGAGAGGCCCGCTTACTGTTCACCGCTCACCGCTTACCATTTGCCGTGCTTCCGGCTATTTTTTGCGACTCGCATGAAGACATTCTTTACCGCCGCCGCGCTGGCGGCAGCCGCCCTCCTCGGGGGCCCGCTCCGGGCGCATGCCCAGGACAAGCCCTTTACTGCGCTGTCTCGCACTCTGCTGGCGGGACGGGACTCGCTCGTGCATCTGGCTCGGGAACAGGTCGGCTTGCGATACCGCTGGGGCGCGGTTCGTCCCGGTCTCGCTTTCGACTGCAGTGGGCTGGTGAAGTGGCTGCTTGCCACCTTCGATCTCAGTGTTCCCCGGACCGCGGCGCAACAGGCGCGGGTCGGAATCGCCGTTCCCAGGGACACCGCGCAGCTCCTGCCCGGCGATTTGCTCTTCTTCGGCCGTGGGCGCCGCGTCTCTCATATCGGGATTTATGTCGGTGAGGGCAAATACGTCCATGCGGCGAACCGCCGGAAGGGAGTGATCGAGAGCGACATCACCCAGGTTTCCCCGACTTGGTGGAAGGGCGCGCGGCGACTACCGCTCGAGCCGGATAGTTCGCTGTCAGGGGTCAGGATTCAGAATTCAGAGCTCAGGGGCCCTTCCCCTCACCTCTGACTCCTGACTCCTGACTCCTGACTCCTGACTCCTACCAATATTCCCACCTTCCGCGCAGGATCACATAGGCTGACAGGCAGGCGTTCGTCACTGCGTGGGCGAGAATCAGATCTCCCAGATTCCTCGTGCGCCGCATCCACCAGTTATAGAACACTCCAGCCAGCAACCCCACGTCCCAAAGCGCCCCGTGCTCGCTCGCGAAGAGCAGCGCGGTCAGCCAGAAGGTGGCAAGCGTGTAATGCCCCAGGGGGATACTCCGAAAATCCTCGCGATGCTCGAGCCAGCGTGGTAGCCAGGCCCGCCAGAACAGCTCCTCGATGATGGGCACCAGAATAACGGCGCGGATGCAGCGCAGCGCGAGCCGCAACGGATCGGTGCGGGCATCAGGCGGGAGCACACCCTCGATGGACCCCGTAAGCCCGTTGGAAAAGAACCAGTGGGCGCGCCAGGATGGCAGGAAGACATCGGGAGCGATCCAGATGGCGAATACACCGATCCCGAGCGAGATACTCGTGAGCCAATGCGCGGCTCGCCAGGAAATGACGCCCCGCGAGAAGATCCCCAGAATCGCAGCCAGAATTGCGACCCGCAGGATCGCCCAGGCCCGAGGTCCGACCGGTACGTGGGCGCCGACGAGAAGCAGCACCGTGAATGCCGCGAAGGGCGCGACATAGGGCAGCGAGGGATAACGCTCGGTAAGACGCATGGAGCGGGTTCGGGCAATATACGCTTTCATTCGGGACAACTGTCAAGGATTCGTGCTCCTGCGCATGTGCTGATTGTGCAAGAGGATAGGACGAAAGCGTCCCTTGGGCATCGGCGCTTCTACAGGTGACCTTTCACCAGCAGTTTGAGGTTCCGGCGCCGGGAACGCCGGGGCCACGGCTGTTCTTCAACTCGGGAGATTGCACATGAACAAACGGACTGCCGTAGCACCGTTACTCCTGCTAGCGATGGCCTGCTCGCAGGGGGGGAAGGTTGCGCAGCGGATTCCAGCTGACTCGTCACAGTATTTCCGCACCCAACTCCAGGAGGTATCGGCCGTTTCAGCAGCGAAAGACAGCCTGGTACGCGACCTGGCAGAGACGACGAAGCTGCTCTCCGACATCAACACGGAAATCGCCAAGGTTTCCACCAGCCGCAAACCCGTCGAGCCGGTGGTCGGCACCGAGGGCGTGACGGTGAACGACCGGGCCATGGTGCTGAAGCGGGTCCAGGACCTCACCGCGAGGCTGCGGTCCAACGAGCAGCGCTTGGCCGCGAGCCAGAAGCGGCTCAAGCAGTTAACCGGCGAATCGGACAGCCTGAAGTCCACGCTCACCGAGCTGCAGGCCACCATCGATGGACTGCAAGCGACCTTGGAGAGCCAGAAGAGCACGATCGCCACCCTGGAGGCGGACCTGAGCGGCACCAAGCAACAGGTGACGACCTTGACGGCGGAGAAAACCGAGCTCACCGACACGGTCTCGGCCTTCACCACGCGCGAGAACACGGTCTATTACGTGATCGGGACTCGGAAGGAGCTGAAAGACAAGGGCATCATTACGGAGGAGGGTGGCTCGCGTTTCCTGATCTTTACGCGGGTCGGCGAGGTGCTCAAGCCCTCCCCCAGCCTCGATCCCGCCTCGTTTACGGCGATCGACCGGCGCAACGTCATGGAGATCAAGCTGCCCAACCCTGACAAGGAGTACCAGCTGATCACCAACCAGGCCATCGCGTACAGCAACATTGCGCCTGGCGCCAAGGGCCGCATCAAGGGCTCGCTGCAGATCACGTCGCCCGATAAGTTCTGGGGGCCGTCGAAGTTCCTGATTCTGGTTGAGCGGTAACTGCGCTAAGCGGTAAGCGGTGAGCGGTGAGCGGGGTGACCCGCTCACCGCTTAGTTTTGGAGGTCCCCATCCCGGTTTTTCATGTCCATACGCGGCATCCTCGCCAACTCGGCGCTCGCCTTCGCCTGTTTCAGCCTTGCTTCGCGGCTCCACGCCCAGACCGGCAAGGATCCCGCGGCCAAGGCCCTGGAGCGGGAAATCCTCAAGCAGCTCATCGAGATCAATACCAGCGATTCCGCCGGGCACACGCCGGAAGCAGCCAAGGCACTAGCAGATCGCCTGCTGGCTGCCGGCTTTCCGCAGGCCGACGTCCAGGTGATCGGGTACAGTCCGCGCTACCAGAGCCTGGTCGCCCGGTATCGCGGGCGCGCGGGCGCGAAAAAGCCGATTCTGCTCATGGCGCACCTCGACGTGGTGGACGCGCGAAGAGAGGACTGGTCAACCGATCCTTATCAATTCGTCGAAAAGGACGGCTTCTATTACGGCCGAGGGACCAGCGATGTGAAGGATGGCGCCGCCATGCTGGTCGCCAATTTCATCCGCTACAAGAAGGAAGGTTTCGTCCCCGACCGGGACCTCATCATC
>DASYPD010000226.1:0-4026 GCA_036007005.1 Gemmatimonadales bacterium | reverse complement strand
TCGACCTGCCGTGTTGCGGTCAGGTGTGGTTGCTCGTGAAGGCTGGGGTGAAGTCGGTCTGGTCCGCCCACTCGGGGTGGTCGACCAAGGGGTTGCGGTTGTGCTGGCGGGCGAATACCGCGGCGATGCGGTGCCGCTCGTAGTCGCCCACGGGGAACTGCTCGTGCCAGCCGAGCAGCACGTCCAGCCGGTCGGGGGGAGCTCGTCGGGGTCGACCCGGCCCGGGTAGCGCAGCAGGAAGTACAGCGTCGCCCGGGCGACCGGGCCCTTGCCGGCCTGGGGCTCGAAGCGGTCCTGGTCGCGGCGGCCGCACTGGTCCTGGATGACCTCGAGGGCGGGGAAGTCGGCGAAGTGGAAGTAGGGGGTGTTGCCGCGGAAGCTGTTGCAGCGGGGCTCGCAGGCGAACAGGTGGTGCAGGTTGCCGCGCATCGGCTCGGCCTTGGCGAACCACGACTGCGGCACCACGTGCTCGCAGTTGAGCGGCAGCGCGGCCTCCAGCGCGTCGAGGGCCTCCAGCCCGGTGGCGAGCCGGGCGGTGCGCTCGGCCTCGGCGCGGAAGTCCTCCAGGATCGCGTGGGCGGCGGCTTGGGCCGGGGCCAGCTGCCGGGCCAAGGCGTCCAGGTCCTGGGGGCGCCCACTCGCTAGAATCTCGCGCCTGCGACGAAGACGGAGCAGGTCAGGAAGGTCGGCGCAGGCCGAGCTATCGGCTCACCTACCCGCTTCACCAGTAAGATCGCCTGCGGTGCCCTGCTTCTACAGGAATTTCGGAGGTCGGCGGCCATTGCCATTCCAACAGTCCCGGCGGAACCAGCAGCACAGATGGATGCGGTCGTTGCCGCAGCAGGGTGGTCTCAGCATGAGGAGGGCGAGTGGTCACGGGAACCCTTAAAGGGCAGGTAGACCGGGTCTGGGATGCCTTCTGGTCTGGAGGGATCTCTAATCCGCTTGAGGTGATCGAGCAGATCACCTACCTGCTCTTCCTCCGGCGCCTCGACGAAATCCAGACTCTCGAAGCGAACAAGGCCGAACGCACCGGTAGGGCAATGGAGCGGCGCGTCTTCCCGCTTGGGAAGGACGCGAAAGGTCGTCCGTACGCCGACTTGCGCTGGTCACGATTTAAGAACTTCGCCCCCGCCGAGATGTACGACGTCATCGCGGAGCACGCGTTCCCATTCCTGCGGACCTTGGGTGGTGAGGGCTCGACCTACGCCGCCCACATGAAGGATGCGCGGTTCACCATCCCAACTCCCGGGCTTCTCGCCAAGGTGGTGGACCTCATCGCGGACATTCCAATGGAAGACCGCGACACGAAGGGCGATCTCTATGAGTACATGCTCAGCAAGATCGCCACCGCTGGCCAGAACGGCCAGTTCAGGACTCCGCGTCATATCATCCAGTTGATAGTCGAGCTAGCAGCACCCACTCCGCGAGACATCATCTGCGATCCGGCCTGCGGCACTGCGGGCTTCCTCATCGCCGCCGCGGAATATATGCGTCAGCATTACCCCGAGATGCTCCTCGGAGAAAAGCCGCGTTCGCATTTTCACCACGACATGTTCCATGGCTTCGACTTTGACCACACGATGCTGCGTATCGGCAGCATGAACATGTTGCTTCACGGGATTGAAAACCCCGACATCCGGTACCGCGACTCGCTCGCGCAGGATCATGCGGGCGAAGATGAGAAGTACACGCTAGTCTTGACCAATCCGCCGTTCGCAGGCTCTCTTGATTACGAGAATACGGCTAAGGATCTCCTCCAGGTCGTCAAGACCAAGAAGACGGAGCTGCTCTTCCTGGCCCTCTTTCTCCGCCTTCTCAAGACGGGCGGCCAAGCCGCGGTGATCGTTCCAGAGGGAGTGCTGTTCGGGTCGACCACTGCCCACAAGGCACTTCGAAAGATTCTTGTAGAAGATCAGAAACTCGAAGCGGTCATCTCCCTGCCCAGCGGCGTCTTCCGGCCCTATGCCAGCGTCTCGACTGCGGTGCTTGTCTTTACAAAGACAAACTCAGGCGGTACCGACCACGTGTGGTTCTACGATGTGGAGGCGGACGGTTGGTCCCTTGACGATAAACGCAATCCGCTTCTACCTGCAGAGAAGCTCGGTGCCGTGCCGACGGAGCCGCTCTCTCCGGAGGAGCATGCCAAGAACAACCTGCCCGACGTGGCCGCCCGGTGGCTGGAGCGCGATGGTTCCGAACTGCAGCGCGCGAGGACAGAACAGAGTTTCTGTATTCCCAAGTCGGACATCGCCGCTGGGGGATACAGCCTGAACGTGAACCGCTACAAGGAAGCGGTGCACGCTGAGGTAGCGCACCGGCCTCCGCTAGAGATCATCACCGATCTGACCAAGCTAGAGGCTGAGATACAGGAAGGCCTCCGAGAGCTGGGGGTCATGCTGCGGTGAGCGGCGTTCAAGAGGCAAAGCTGGGTGATCTCGTCAAGCCTGTTAGGACCTGGAACCCGCGACGATCTGGCAAGGGTGCATGGTTTGAGTACATAGACCTCAGCTCGATCGATCAGGACGGGAAAGTTATCAGTGCTGTTCACCACGTCCGATCGGCTGAAGCGCCGAGTCGCGCGCGGCAGCTCGTAGCTGCAGGCGATGTCCTTGTCTCAACCGTTCGCCCCAACCTAAACGGCGTGGCAATTGTTCCTGAAGGACTGGACGGGGCTACGGCGTCAACAGGATTCTGCGTACTCCGGGGGCGCCCTGACAGTCTCGACAATCGGTTCCTGTTTCATTGGGTAAGGTCGCCACGATTTGTGGATGCTCTAGTAAGGGGCGCGACCGGAGCGAGCTACCCAGCCGTTACAGATGGATTTGTCCTCGGTACAACGCTGCCGCTTCCCGCACTTCCAGAGCAGCGCCGGATCGCCGACATTCTCGACCGAGCTGACGCCTTGCGCTCGGCGCGACGCTCAGGCATTGTCTTGTTGCCCCAACTCGTCATCGCAGCGTTCGGCACGCACTTCACCCCCTCGGAGTTGGCTGAGCGTGTGCCCCTTGCCCGGGCCTTCGCCATTCCCCCAAATTACGGGACCATGATTCCACCTGCCGAAACAGGCGGCTTCCTTTCCCTCCGCGTCAAGAATATTCAAAATGCTTCTCTTGACCTAAGCGATACCAAATACGTGGACCTCCCGTCCAAGGATCGCCGACGTCATAGTGTGGAAGACGGCGACCTTCTGATGGCGCGCGCAATTGGATCCTTGGAACATCTCGGCAAGTGTGTCGTGATCTACCCGGGCGCCGCGGGATGGGCGTTTGATTCTCATCTAATGCGCATAAGGCTAGATCGAAAGGTCATGCTCCCCGAGTACTTGCGAGTCTGGCTACTTACACCAGGTGGCCGAGCAGCATTCCTCCGAATCGTGCATCGATCCGCAGTTCAGCACAACGTGAATACTAAAGAGATCGCCGCCTTCCTCGTTCCGATGCCACCGATCGTAAAGCAACAGGCGTTCGTGGACCACCTGCGTGCGATTGAGGGCGAAGAGCGGATGATGGCATCATCGCTTGCCCATCTCGATGGGCTGTTCGGATCGCTTCAATATCGAGCCTTCGCGGGAGAACTGTGAGTAACTTCGGTTTCCTGCTGCCTGAGTGGCCTGGTGTTCACGAGGCTAGTACCAAGGCCGAGGAGACCGCTCGCAGTGATCCTCGGACAGCCTGCTTCTATGCGCGCCGGACTCTTGAGCTTGCACTCCACTGGGCTTACAAGGCGGATAGCTCACTCCACCTCCCATACAACGACAAGCTCAGCGCCCTGATCCACGAGCCGACGTTCAAGCAGGCAGCAGGTGAGGCTGTCTTTGCCAAAGCACGGCTGATCAACAGCATCGGCAACCGCGCCGTCCATGACCGATACAGGGCGGTTCGGCAGAGGGATTCTGTGGCCGCTGTCGGGGAGCTTTTCCACGTCTGTTACTGGCTCGCCCACACGTACGCGAAGAAGCCCCCCTCGCCTGACCTGAAGTTCGATCCCACGCAGCTCCCAGTCCAGAGCGCCATCCCACGGCAG
>DASYPD010000225.1:0-7271 GCA_036007005.1 Gemmatimonadales bacterium | reverse complement strand
CGATCGGGCGGGCGTGCGGGCCGATCCGGGACCGGGTCTTCCCGAGTGGGAGCTGGCGGACTTCGAGGAGCTGCTCGACCAGGCGCGGAGCTTTCGCCGGGTGGGAGCCGGGGCGCTTCCGGAGCCGGCGCTGCTGCTGCGGGAAATCGTCGCCGGATTGTTCGGCGCTCACGCCGACGCCGGGGGTGGCCGCTTCGCCCTCTCTCCGTGGGTCGTGCCGGGGTGGGGCTCAATGGCGCTACGCCGGCTGCGCTGCCACCGCACGCTGCTCGACGTGGAACTGCGTCCCCGCTCGGGCTGGGCAACCGTCCGACTGGAGCTCAAGTTCGGACCGGCCATTGCACTCGAGCTGAGTCTCCGCCACAGCGCAGCGGTCGCGCGCATCACGGTCGACGAGGTGCCTCTGGAAGGCCAACGCGCCATCTTCACGCTGCAGGGGCAGCACGAGGTGGTGTTTTTCTTCGCAGGAGAACCGGCATGACGATGACACGACGCGGCAACTGGCTGCTACTCATCGGGCTCAGCGGGCTGGTGGTGAGTATCGCGGCGGTGCAGCTGTTCCTCATCAGGCCCTTCGCCCCCCAGACGCCGGGGCTCTTGGCGCTCGCGTTTACGCTGCGGCGCTGGTCGCCCTGGCTCACTCTCGGGGCAAGCGTGGCCGCGCTGCTCCTGGTCTGGCGGATCTGGCGTGCCTCGCCGAGGGTAGGGCCGCGAGCGACGGTCCTGCTGCTCACGGCGCTGCTCATCGGGAGCAGCTGGGTGGCGCGGCAGAATCATTTCGAGTGGATGTTCGCACCGCTTCCCGATGCACGCTTCGTGCGCGCCGCGGAGGCGGGCTTCGTGGCGCCGGACGACATGGTGCTCGCGGTGGCGCTCGAGGGAGATGCGGCCGCCTATCCGGTGCGCCAGCTGGCCTACCATCATCTCGTGGACGATGCGGTCGGGAAGGTGCCCATCGTCGCGACCTATTGAACGCTCTGCCACACCGGTCTGGTGTGGGAGCGGACGGTGGACGGACGGGTGCTGAGCTTCCGGCTCGCCGGCATCAACAACCAGAATTTCATCATGCAGGACCGGGAAACGGGCTCGTGGTGGCAACAGGTCAGCGGCGAGGCGATCCTGGGTCCCCTCAAGGGAAAGCGGCTCACCCGGGTCTTTCATGACGAGCTGAGCTTTCGGGGCTGGACCCGTGAGCAACCGGGGGGTCGGGTGTTAGTGCCCGCGGCCGATACTGCGTGGAAGCGGTTCTCCGCCAACTGGGAGGACTCGACCGCTCGCCGACCCGTCCGGGTTCACACCACGCTCGATCGCCGGCTCCCGCCGCGCACCGTCGTGTACGGCATTGAAGCGGGCGGCGCGGCGCGCGCCTATCCGCAAGAGCGCGTCTGGACGCAGGCGCCGCTGCACGATCGCGTCGGAGGCACTTCAGTCGTACTGCTGGTGGGTCCCGATGGGAAGTCCGTGCGGGCCTTTGAAGCTCGGCTGGACGGCCGCGAGCTCGAGCTGGTGAAACCGGCCGATGGATCGCGGGGAGAAGCTGTGGACGTCGGCACGGGAAGCCGCTGGGATTTCCGGGGCGAGGCGATCAGCGGACCGCTTACGGGGCGGCGGCTCACGCCGGTGTACGTGCTGCGAGACTATTGGTTCGACTGGTTTACCTATCACCCGAGCACGGGAGTGTACTTGCTAGGGGCTAGGGAGCTAGGGAGCTAGGGAGCTAGGCCCGCTGCAACAGCAAGCGTTCCTCCGTCATCGCCTCCATGGCGCTCCGCACGCCTTCTCGTCCGAACCCGGACCCTTTGACTCCTCCGTACGGCAAGTGATCGAGCCGGAGGGTGGGGATGTCGTTGACCACCACGCCTCCGACCTCGAGCCCGCGGAACGCCGCGTCGATGCGCCGGGCATCGTGGGTGAAGACTCCGGCCTGCAAACCGTACTGCGAGTCATTGGCCAGGCGGATGGCCTCGCTCCAGGTCCGATAGGGCATGATGGTGAGCACCGGCCCGAACACCTCCTCGCTCCAGACCTTCATCTCCGGCGTCACTTCAGTGAGTATGGTCGGGCCCAGCAGCGGCCCGCGCCGCCGTCCCCGCAGCAGGATTTTGGCACCCGCGGCGATCGCCTCCGCAATCCAGGCCTGTACCCGGGTTAGGGAAGCGGCGTCGATCAGCGGTCCCAGCACCGTATCTCTCTGGCGGGGATCCCCGGCCGGGAGGCGCCGCGCGGCCTCGACGAGCAGGCGGCTGAAACGGCGGAAGAGGGGCGCATGCACAAAGAGCCGTTGCACCTTGATGCAGACCTGCCCGGCGTAGGCGAATGCCCCCCAGGCGATCCGGTTCGCGAGCGCCGGAAGCGCCTCGACGTCGGAGTGCACCAGGACCGCCGCATTGCCGCCCAGCTCGAGCAGCACCCGCTTCCGTCCGGCGATCGCCTTGAGATGCCAGCCGACCCGCGCACTGCCGGTGAAACTGAGCATCGCGAAGGCCGGATCGGTGGCGAGCCGTTCCGCCAAGGGGATCGGCAGATGCAGCACCTGCAGGCCGCCCGGAGGGAGCCCCGCGTCCGTGAGCAGCTCCGCCAGCCGAAACGCGGCGAGCGGCGCCTGCGGCGGCGGCTTGAGCACCACGGCGTTTCCTGTGGCAAGGGCCGGCGCGACCTTGTGAGCGACGAGGTTGAGCGGAAAATTGAACGGTGCGATGGCCGCGATGACGCCGAGCGGCACGCGCTCCACCAGCGCTCGCATGGCCTCGCCGCGGGGATCCCCATCGGCGGGGAACGCCGCGACCCCGAAGCGGCGCGCTTCCTCCGCCGCGAGCCGGAACGTCGTGACCGCGCGATCGATTTCGGCGGCCGCGAGCGTGACCGGTTTGCCCGCATCGCGCGCGATCAGTCGCGCCAAGGCGTTCCGTTCGCCCTGCAGCAAGCGGCTCGTCGTCTCGAGCAGCGCGCTGCGGGCATGGCGGGGGAGCCGCGCCAGTTCTCGCTGGGCGCGGCGGGCCCCGGCCAGCGCGGCGGCCAAGTCCGCCGCGTCGCCGGCGACGAGGCGTGCGAGCACGCGTCCCCCGTAAGGCGCCGTCACCGGCTCGGCGGGGCGCCCGCGCCGCGGCAGCCAGCCGCCATTCACATACGGGGTGACAACGCGCACCGGCATCGGGACTCCTAGCGAAGCGGGGTTAAACTTACCCCATGACCAATGGCTCGAGCGGCCCCTCAGCGCTGGCGCTGGTAGGCCAGCTAGCGCGGGTCCTCAACAGTGGCCTTCCGCCCGACGAAACACTCCGGGTAGTCGTCGCGACGTTGCGTGGTGGCCTGGGCGCGACGCGGGCCATGATCTGGCGCCGCCAAGCCAACGCGTCGACCTTTGCCGGTGTCAGCGTGCCCACCGGCGAGCATGCGGCGGTTTCGCTGGACGAGCTGCCCCTGCCCGCGCCGGGACTGCGGCGGCTGCCGCTCGTGCACGGCGGCGCCCGCCTCGGGGTGCTGGAGCTCGAGTTTCCCGCCGCCTTTACGCCACCCGATGCGTCCCTCCTGCAGATCGTGTGCGATCTGCTGGCTCCCTTCCTCGACGCCATGACCGTCTCCGAGGACCTGGCGGCGGAAGTCGCCAATCGCTCCCGGGAAATCGAGGCACAGCGCCGCTTCACCAGCCTCATCATCGACAGCCTACCGGTGGGCCTGTATGTCATCGACCGGGATTACCGCATCCAGGTCTGGAATCGCAAGCGGGAGACCGGCACCCAGGGGCTGCGCCGCTCGGAGGTCATGGGCCGCCAGGTGTTCGAGGTGCTCACCCGGCAACCCGCCGCGCAGCTGCGCGCCGAATTCGACCGGGTCTTCCGCGCCGGCGAAGTGCAGCAGCTCGAAATCGAAGTGGAGAGTCTGGAGGCCACCCGCTATTACCGGATCAGCCGCATTCCGATGCGGCTCGACGCGGAGGTGATCACCCACATCATCACCATCGGTGAGGACGTGACCGAGGCCCGGGAAGTGCAGCTCCGCATTCTGCAGAGCGAGAAGCTCGCCGCTGTGGGGCAGCTCGCGGCGGGCGTCATGCACGAGATCAATAACCCGCTCGCCACGATCGGAGCCTGCGTCGCGGCGATCGAGGCGCGGCTGGGACAGAGCGCCGACAGCACCGTGCGGGAGTATCTCGAGATCATCGACAAGGAAGTCGATCGCTGCACCCGGATTGTGGATGGACTGCTCGACTTCAGCCGGCCCAAGGAGGCCGCTCCCAAGCAGCCCGTCGCGGTCAACGCACTCGTCGAGCAAACCCTGTTCCTGCTCAAGCACCACCAGCGCTTCCGGCGGATCGACGTCGCGCGGGAGCTCGCCGACGGGCTCCCTCCGGTACTGGTGAACGACGAGCAGATGATCCAGGTGCTCATGGCACTGATGCTCAACGGGGTGGATGCGATGGATGACGGCGGCGTCCTTACCGTACGCACCAAGGAAAACCCCCATCGCAATGACGAGGTGGTCATCGAAGTGGCGGACACGGGGCACGGGATTCCTCCCGCCGACCTGCCGAAGATCTTCGAGCCGTTCTACACCACCAAGCCGCCGGGGCGAGGCACGGGGCTCGGCCTTTCCATCTGCTACGGAATCGTGGAACAGCACCTGGGACGTATCGAGGTCGACTCCCTGCCGGGACTGGGGGCCACGTTCTGCGTCTTTCTCCCCGTGGCCGTCGGAGCCTGAGGGTGAAGCTGCTGGTCGTCGAAGATGACCGGACGGTCGGCCAGTTCATCCGCCGCGGACTGGAGGAGGCGCAGTACCACGCCGATCTCGTGGTCGACGGGATGGAAGCGCTGCGCCTGATTTCGGGCGGGTTGTACGACTTGGTGATCCTCGATCTGCGGCTGCCCGGGATGACGGGGCTGGAAGTCCTGCGCACGCTGCGCGACCGTGGCAACACGACCCCCGTCCTCGTGCTCACCGCGCAGGATGCGGTGGGCCAGAAGGTGGAGGCCCTGCGGGCCGGCGCCGATGACTACGTCACCAAGCCCTTCTCTTTCGAGGAGGTGCTGGCGCGGGTGGAGGCGCTGTCCCGCCGGCCCAAGCAGCTCACCTCGAGCACCCTCCGAGTAGCGGATCTCGAGCTCGATCAGGGCAGCCGGGAAGTCCATCGCGCTGGCCAGCCGATCGAGCTCACGCCGAAAGAATACGCCGTCCTCGAGTATCTGATGCGCCACCCGGGCCGCGTCATGTCGCGCACCCTGATCACGGAGTACGCCTGGGATTACCACTTCGACCCGGGCACCAACATCGTCGACGTCGTGATCAACCGGCTGCGCAAGAAGCTCGACGCCGGCCACGAGCGGAAACTCCTGCACACGGTGCGCGGCGTCGGGTACGTGATCAAGACCTGACGTGCGCTCCATCCGCTGGCGGCTCACCCTGGGCTACGCCCTCACCCTCGTCGTGACGATGGTGGCTTTCGGCGCCAGCCTGTATCTCGCCCAGCAACGCACCAGCGTGCGGAGCTTCGATAAACGGTTGGAGCAGCGGCTCCAGCTCGAGGCAGAGCTTTCGGCGCGTTATCTCGATGAATCGTATCGGGTGCTAGGCCGGATCGTCAGCTTCACCCGGGTCGCCCCGGGGGGGACGGACTCGCTGCCGAGCCTTGAACCCGGCATCGCTTCCTACTTCGAGAGCATTCAGGATTATCTCCTGCTTGCCGACAGCGCGGGCCGGGTTCTCTTCTCGACCGACGCTGCCGCAGCGCTGCCCATCGCGTCCTTCGAGCGGCTCGCTGCGCTGGCGCAGCCGGCGCCCCGCGCGCCGAGGAGCGGTAGCCTCAGCTTCGACCCGAAAGTGGGCCCGGCTCGCTATCTCGTGCTGCCGATCAGCGGCGCGGGTCCCGAGCTGGCGGCGGTGCTGGTCGCGGCGCCGACCACGACGACGCTGCTCGACGTGCAGGCGCTGCTGTCCTCCATGCTGCTCATTGCGCCGCTCATCCTGGGGTTGTCGCTGCTGCTGGGCTACTGGGTGGCGGGCCGTAACTTGCGGCCGCTGGGGGCGATGGTGCGCGAGCTCGAGGCGATCACCGACGGGAAGAGCCTGCATCGCCGGCTGGCGGTCGAGCGCAGCGGCGACGAGGTCGCGCGGCTCGGTGCCGCGGTGAATCGCATGTTCGAGCGCCTGGAGAAGAGCTTCTCCGCGCTGCACCGCTTTACCGCGGAGGCGAGCCACGAGCTCAAGACCCCGTTGATGGTGCTGCGCGCCGGGGTCGAGCGGGCGCTGCGGCACCCGGGTACCCCGCCGGAGAGTATGCAGGCCCTCGATGAATCGCTCGATCAGATCAACTGGATGGCGGAACTCCTGGACAGCCTGCTGACGCTGGCGCGCGCCGATGAGGGCCGCTTGCCGCTGGCGGTGGAGGACTTCGACCTGCGCGAGCTGGTGGCGGAAGGTTCCGAAACGGCGAGCATGCTCGCGGAAAACGCGGGGCTCACGGTGCGCTCCCTCATGCCGGAGGGCCCCGTGCCGTTCCGGGCCGATCGCAATCGGATTCGCCAGCTGCTGCTCAACCTGGTCACCAACGCCGTCAAGTACACTCCCGCGGGTGGTGAAGTGTCACTGGGACTCGAGGTGCAGCCGGAGAGCATGGTGCTCAGCGTGGCCGATACCGGGATCGGCATTGCGGCGGGCGACCTGCCGCATATATTCGACCGCTTCTGGCGGGCGGACCCCGCCCGCTCCCGGGCAGGCGAGAGCCCCGGGACTGGCCTCGGACTCGCCATCACCAAATGGGTGGCCGAGGCGCACGGCGGGACGATCGTGGTACAGAGTCGTCCCGGGCGCGGCACCCAGTTCACGGTGACGCTGCCGCGGCAACCGCCGCCCCGCGCGAGTGTTCCCTAATCGTCTTGTCATCGAATTGTCATCTGGCGGTCAGCAGGCTGCCACCTGACACGGTTTGATTACCCCGGGTAGCCCGAGTCCCGTGGAGGCCAACCGATGTTCGAGAACCTGATTGAATCCAAGCCCAAGCGCCTGAGAAGCGGCAAGCAAGTCGTCGCGTCGGTCCTCGCGCATGTGGTGCTGATCTTTCTGGCGATCAAGGGCACGGCTAACGCGCTGGAACAGATCCAGGCCATTAACGCCGACACCACGATGACGTTCCTGAAGCCGCCGGAGCCGCCGCCGCCTCCGCCGCCGGAAACACCTCCGCCCGAAGCGATCGTCACCGCCAATCCGCCGCCCCTGGGATTCCAGACGGTCATGCCGCCGACCGAAATCCCCAAGGACATTCCTCCCGTCAACCT
>DASYPD010000224.1:0-1803 GCA_036007005.1 Gemmatimonadales bacterium | reverse complement strand
CGCCGGCACGGCGCGGGGAGTCGCCAAGATCCCCGAGGAAAAGCCGACCGCGGACACTACCAGGATCAAGCCCGACACGACCAAGAGGCGGCCCGGATGAGCGACGTTCGCCGAGCGCTGCCGTCCGTCAGTCGGCTGCTCGAGGACCCGGCGGTCGAAGCTCTGCTCACCCGCGCGCCCCGTAATCTCGTCATCGCGGCCGTGCGTGATACGCTCGCCGCGGTGCGCGCCGGCCGGATTCCGCCGCCCTCGGACTGGGCCGCCGAGATCACCGAGCGGGTGATCCGCCGCGCCGCGCCGTCGCTGCACCCGGTGCTCAATGCGACCGGAGTCGTCCTGCATACCAACCTGGGGCGCGCGCCGCTCGCCGGCGCCGCGCTTGCCGCGGTCCAGGCGGTGGGCGCGGGCTACAGCACTCTCGAGCTGGACAGCGCCACCGGCGCCCGCGGGAGCCGCAGCGATCATTGTGCGTCGCTCCTGGCGGAGCTGGCGGGCAGCGAAGACGCGCTCGTGGTCAACAATGCCGCTGGCGCCTTGTTGCTCGCGCTCAACGCGCTCGCGACGGCCAAGGAGGTGCTGATCTCGCGGGGAGAGCTGATCGAGATCGGCGGGGCGTTTCGCATCCCCGATATCATGGAGAAGAGCGGCGCCGTGCTCCGGGAGGTGGGGACCACCAACCGCACCCATCTTGCCGATTATGCCAGGGCGCTCTCCCCCCGGGCTGCCGCGATTCTCACCGTGCACCGCTCCAACTTCGAGCAGAGCGGTTTTGTGGCGACTCCCGACCCCGCCGCGCTGGCCGCGCTGGCGCACGAGCACGGCCTCCCCTATCTGCACGATGTCGGGAGCGGCTTGCTCGTGGAGCTGACCCGCTTCGGGCTCCGCGACGAGCCGAAGGTGGCTGACGCGGTGCGCTGGGGCGCCGATCTCGTCTGCTTCAGCGGTGACAAGCTGCTGGGCGGGCCACAGGCAGGCTGCCTGGTGGGCAAGCGCGAGCTGGTCGCCCTGGCCCGGGCGAACCCGCTCGCCCGCGCCTTGCGGGCCGACAAGCTGACCCTGGCCGCTCTCGAAGCGACGCTCGCGCTCTATCGCACTCCGGACGCGGCGCTCGTGGAGATCCCCGTGCTGCGGATGCTGATCCTCTCCGCCGCTGAGCTGGAGCGGAGAGCCGAGCGGCTGCGCTCCTCCATCGAGAGGCTCCGACCTCCCGACTTCCCGCCTTCCCGACTGGTTCCCGGCAGTTCCGCCGTCGGCGGCGGTGCCTTCCCCAACGCCGAGCTGCCTACCACGCTCGTCTCCCTCGATCCCGGCTCCCTCGGCGCGCAGACGCTCGCCCTCCGCTTGCGCCTGGGGACCCCGCCGGTCATCGCCCGCGTGCAGGACGACCGCGTGACCCTGGATCCGCGCACGCTGGCCGAGGATCAGCTCGAGGCGGTCGCGGCCGCGGTCCTTCACGCGTTGGAAGAGGCGTAGTCAGCTCCTCCTCCGCCTGCGCTGCTCGACCACACGCTGTTGCTTCGGATCCCAGCGCCAGCGCGGTTTCGGCCCTCGCACCAGCACTCCACCCATCCAGCGCACTGTCTCGGAGAGCTCGAACCAGTCGGTCTTGTTGGCCAGCACGCGCTTCCCCAGCGCGGTGAGCCACACCGGACACTGGCGCAATTCCGCGTCGGGGAGGCGCGGCAGATTCCGGTGGGCGCCGGCGAGGGCGGGGTGGTCTCCCGAAGCGAGAGTGCGCAGCACCGCGTAGAACATCGAATCACCCAGGAAGGGACGGAGCTCGCGGCTCTGCACCAGCGGAAA
>DASYPD010000223.1:0-6542 GCA_036007005.1 Gemmatimonadales bacterium | reverse complement strand
GAACAGCTTGGGAGGCACGTTACGCTCTTCCAGCAAGCGGCGGATCAGAGCGACCCGATCGTCTTCGTCGAAGATGGTGAATTGGCGGGAGAATCCCAGCCGCTCCGCCTCCCGGCGCAGCAGCCGCGCCGAGAGACTGTGGAACGTGCCGATCCAGAGGCCGGTCGGCTCGCGCGCCAGCAGCGTCGCCACCCGGTGCTTCATCTCCGCGGCGGCTTTGTTGGTGAAGGTGACCGCGAAGATCCGCTCGGGCGCCACTCCGTGCTCGTCGAGCAGCACGGCGATCCGCGTGGTGAGCACGCGAGTCTTCCCCGAGCCCGCGCCGGCGAGCACCAGCAAGGGTCCCTGCAGGTGGGCCACCGCCTCGCGCTGCTCGGCGTTCAGCGTCCGGGCCCACTCCCGGCCGGCAGCTCCCGCCGTCATCTCAGCCGGGGAGGAGCCGCTCTGCTCCCATGTACGGGACCAGCGCCTCCGGCAGCGGCACCGAGCCATCGGCCGTCTGCCGGTTCTCGAGCAAGGCCGCGATGGTGCGCGCGAAAGCGACGCCGGAGGCGTTGAGCGTGTGCACCAGCTCCGGCTTCGCGCCCGGCGCGGGACGGTAACGCAGGTTGGCGCGCCGCGCCTGAAAATCCGTGAAGCTGCTGGAGCTCGAGACCTCGAGCCAGGCGCCCACTCCCGCCGACCAGACCTCGAGGTCGTAAGTGCGCGCTGAGCTGAATCCGGTATCTCCGCTGGCGAGCTCCACGACCCGGTACGCCAGCTCGAGCCGCCGCAGCACCGCCTCGGCATGCCCGGTGAGCAGCTCGTGTTCCGCCTCGCTCTGCTCGGGCCGGCAGAGCCGGACCAGCTCGACCTTGTCGAATTGATGCACGCGGAGTAACCCGCGGGTATCCTTGCCGGCGGCGCCCGCTTCGCGCCGGAAGCACGGCGTGAAGGCGACGAAGGCCGCCGGCAATGCGTCCGCGGGGAGGATCTCGTCTCGATAGAGGTTGGTGAGCGGGACCTCTGCCGTGGGGATCAGGAAGAGGTCGTCCTTTGGGGCCGCGTAGAGATCCTCCTCGAACTTGGGGAGCTGCCCCGTGCCCGTGAGCGTGGTCCGGTTGACCAGGTACGGCGGTGCGATCTCTCGATAGCCGTGCTCCCGGGTGTGCAGCTCGAGCATGAAGTTCTGCAGCGCGCGGATCAGCTTCGCCCCGGCACCGCTGAAGAGCGGGAATCCCGAGCCCGCGAGCTTCGCCCCCCGCGCGAGATCGAGCAGGCCGAGCGCTTCCCCGATTTCCCAGTGCGGCCTGGGCGCAAAGTCGAAGCGGGGCGGCTCGCTCCAGCGGCGCACGATCCGGTTCGCCTCCGCGGATCCGGTCGGTGTCGCGGCGTGCGGAAGATTGGGAATCCGGAGCAGCGCCTGCTCGAGCCGCTCCTCCAGCGCGCGGGAGTCGGCATCGAGTGCCTTCACGCGCTCCCCGGAGGCCTTCAGCGTGGCGAGCAGCTCAGCGACCGACTCCTTGGCGCGCTTCTTTTTCGCCACTACTTCCGTTTGCGCGTTGCGCTCCGCCTTGAGCCGCTCGGTGTCCGCCACGGCGCTGCGCCAGCGGCGGTCGAGCTCGAGCACGCCGCTGAGTGCGTCGTCCAGGCTCGCATCACCGCGCCGCATGAGCGCGGCCCGGACCCCGGCGGGATCCTGCCGGAGCAGCCGGACGTCGATCACTTGGTGGGAATGCCGGGCTCGAGGCTGCGATACCCGCAGTTGATGTTGGCGAGAATCCGGAAGGTGACCTTGAACGCGCTGTCGTCGACCGCAAGGATCTGGAGCTTCGCGTAGTAGGGAATCCCCAGACTGCAACTGGGATCGAGCGCCGACCTCACGTAGTACACCTCGCCCGGCCTGAACCTGACCGTATCGGCGGTGATGTAATCCTGTTGTGGCGGCAGCTTGATCGAATCGAACGGGACGCTGAGCTCTTCCCGGAAGCCGGGATTGCCGCTCGTGCGTCCGGTATGCACCAGCGCGGCCAGCGGAATGAAAACGTGCTCGCCGGCCGGGGTGACGTCGTAGAGGAAATCGAAGGACGGAACCTGATCCAGCCGCACCGCCGCTCGCTGGCTCACCAGATAGCCGCTCGGGAGATTCACCGGAGTCCGCGAGACCGCATACATCGCCACCGCCGAGTCCACCCGGTTCTCGAAGGCCGCGGGAAGCAGACTCAGCGGATCGCCGCATCCGGCCGAGCCGAGCGCGCCAAGCAGGAGGAGGAGAGCGAAACGGACCACAATCAGGCGCATGGCAGGGAGCGAAGGTTAAAAGCTCCCCGAAGTGGGGTCAACCCATAGTGATTTCTTGACTTCGCTCACCTCGCTACCTACGTTCGGAAAACCACGTCCTGACCAATCCGGCGAGGCACGATGGGAGGCTTGCGGGAGATCATCCAGGGCCTCGAAGCCGGCGATTCGGTGCGCGGCGCCGCCATCATCGGCGAGGACGGGCTGGTGATTCACGATGCCCTGACCCCCGACGCTGACAGCGACGCGGTCGCCGCGCTGGCCGTCACCACCCTTCGTCATGCCGAGCAATTGGGCGGCGCTTGCTGCGCGGGCCCGCTGCAGACGGCCGTGTTCGAGTTCGGCGGCGGCCCGGCGATTCTCTCCGCGCTCAGCCCGACGGCCACACTCGTTGTCCTGGCGCGCCCCAATCGCGACCTCGGCTCGCTCCTCCATGAGCTCCGCATCAGGCGGGACACGCTGACCGGCCTGCTCTGACGATGGATTGGGCCGTTATCCTCGCCGGAGGATCGGGATCGCGTTTCTGGCCGCTGTCCTCGCCGACCCATCCCAAGCAGCTTCTGCCGCTCGCGGGCACCCGCTCGACCGCGGAAGAGACCCTCGATCGCCTCACCGGCTTCATACCTCCCTCGCGCACCCTCATCGTGGCCGGGGCCGCCCTCGCCTCGCTCCTCACGGAAAAACTCGGCCTCGACCCGCGCAACGTGCTGCTCGAGCCGCGGGCCGCCTCCACCGGCCCGGCGCTCACCTGGGCCACCTGGGAGGCGAGCCGGCGGGATCCCGATGCCGCGGTGCTCTCCCTGCACGCCGACTGGGTCGTCGGCGATCCGGCGGCCTTCGTGCACACCGCAGCCTCCGCGCTCGAGTCGGCGCGCAAACACGATCGCTTGGTGACGGTGGGGATCGTGCCGTCGCGTCCCGAGACGGGATACGGGTACATCGTTCCGGGGGCGCCGCTCGATCGGGGCGCGCGTACCGTGGCGCGCTTCGCCGAGAAGCCGGATGCCAGCACCGCGCTCGACCTCATGGCCGAAGGCGCCTTGTGGAATAGCGGGTTATTCGCCTGGACCGCGAGCCGCCTGCTGGCGGAGCTCGAGGCGCATACTCCGGAAATCGCCCGCCAGCTGCCCAAGCTCCAAGCCGGCGATCTCACCGGATTCTTCGACTCGGTGACCGCGATCTCCATCGACGTGGGGGTGCTGGAGCGGAGCGAGCGCGTCGCGGTCGTGCCGGGGCACTTCGACTGGGACGACGTGGGGACCTGGGAAGCCCTCGCGCGCGTCCGTCCCCGCGATCGCCAGGGCAACATCGCGGTGGGACCGGTCGCGCTGGTGGACGCCACCGACTGCATCGTTTGGAGCGAGGGCATCCCGATCGTCGTAAGCGGCGTGCAGGACCTCGTCATCGTGCAGGCCAACGACCGCATTCTCGTGCTGCCGCGCTCGCAGGCCGGTGAGCTCAAGCGCATTCTCGAAGCCTTGCCCGAGGAGATTCGGAAGCTCCCGGCGTGAGTCGCCTCGTCTGTCTCGAGCCGGACGATCCGGGCGAAGCCTGGCAGCCCTTCACCGGCGCCCGGCCGCTGGCGGAATTGCGCGCCGGGGGGTGGCGTATTCGGGAGCGCTGGGCGGGCGTGTTAGGAATCGCGGACGTCTCGATCATGGGAGATCACGTCGCCCACTTCGTCGATGTGGACTCCGCCGAGCTGCTGCCGCGCGGGCCCGTGGCGGGGCCGGCCACCGTCGTACGCTCCGACTTTGCCCCCGCGGGACCGCTGCTCGAGCTCGCGGGCGACGTCCGCCGGCTCAGCCACGACGGCGCCACCGTGGCCTGGATCGTTCCCGAGGGAGAGACCTGGCAGGAGCAGCACGATCGCGGGCCTGAGCTGGCGATCGACGGTCTGCCGTTGCGGGGCGCCTGGGACCTCGTCACCGCGCTCGAGCATCTCCTCGCCGCCGACTGCACCGACGCGCTCGCGTCCGGCCCCGATCAGGTGCCCGACGGGTGCCTCGTCCTCGGCGACCCCGCGGACATCGCCTGCTTCGAGGCCTGGGTCGAGCCGGGAGTGGTGTTCGACGTGCGCAAAGGCGCGGTAGTGCTCCAGGAAGGCGTCGAGGTCCGCTCGGGAACCCGTCTCGAAGGGCCGCTGCTCGTAGGGCCGGGCAGTCTTCTGCTGGGCGGAGCTATTCGCCACTCCGCCATCGGTCCCCACTGCCGGGTCCACGGCGAGCTCACCACCTCGGTCTTCCTCGGGTATGCCAACAAGAGTCACGAGGGATTCGTCGGCCACAGCATCGTCGGCCAGTGGGCCAATCTCGGCGCCGGCACCATCACCTCCAACCTCAAGAACACCTACGGAGAGGTGCGGCTCGCGCTGCCCGGCGGCCAGCTTGCGACCGGCCGCAGCAACCTCGGCAGCCTCGTCGGCGATCACGTCAAGACCGCGATCGGCAGCCTGCTCTCCACCGGCACCGTGCTCGGCACCGGCGCGAACATCCTGGGACCGCAGGTGCCGCGCTGGGTTCCGCCCTTTGCCTGGGGCGGCGATGGCAAGACCTGGCTCGACGCCGACCGGTTCGTCACCATCGCGAAGCGCGTGATGCCGCGGCGCCAGGTCGAGGTCGGCGAGGGGGAAGAAGCGTCGCTGCGCGCCATTCACGCGCGGTTGCGGCGATGACGACCCTGACGGTGCTGGGCTCGGGCTCCAAGGGCAATGCCGTGGCGCTGGCGACCGACGGCGCCGTGTTGCTGGTCGATGCGGGCTTCAGCGCCCGTGAGCTGGCGCGCCGGGCCGAGCTCGCGGGAGTGGATCTCAAGGCGCTCTGCGGAATCGCCCTGACGCACGAGCACGGCGATCATGCGCAGGGCGCGCTCCGGCTGGCCGAGCAGCATCGGGTCCCGCTGCTCGCCTCGGCGGGGACCTGGAGCGCGCTGGGCGCGCCGGCCGCGGTGCACTACACACCGGTCCGAACCTCCGGTCGCACCGAGTGCGGGCCGTTCACGCTCTCGGGCTGCGCGTTGCTGCACGATGCCGCCGAGCCGCTCGCGCTCACTGTGACCACCGCGGCAGGATTAAGCGTCGGCATCGCCTACGACTTCGGACGGCCCACTCAGGCGCTGCGCTATCATTTTCGAGCGCTGCACGCCGTGATCGTGGAGGCCAATTACGACGAGGTACTGCTGCGGACCAGCGAGTACCCGGTCGCGGTGCAGCACCGGATTGCGAGCAGCGGCGGCCACCTGTCCAACCGCGCCACCGCGTTGCTGCTGCAGGAGCTGTTGCATCCCGGGTTAGGTACCGTGGTGCTCGCCCACCTCAGTCAACGCTGCAACTCCCCCGCGGTCGCCCGGGAGACCGTGGAGCCGCTGCTGCGGAGCTGCGGGTTTGTGGGAGAGCTTCACGTCGCCGTTCAGGAGCGACCCCTCCAGCCGATCGCCCTCCGGAGTCCCGCTCCTCCTCCGCCCTCCCCAGCGGCCTTGGCCTTCGATTTTGGCTGAGGCTCCGACGCGCCGATCATTTCCTCGCTGAGCGCCGCGGGCAGTCCGGCCGCTGTGCGAAGTCGCCCCGGATAGTAGGTTCCTCGCTACCGTTTGTCCCGGAGCCCGAGCCATGCCGCGCCCCCGTTCCGTCCTCGTCGTCGCCTTGCTTTCCTTCAGCGCCGGAGCAGCTCTGATGTGGGGCCAACAACCATCACCCAGTACCACTCGGCGCGAGCCACAATTCGAGAACGACAATGTTCGCGTGTGGAAATCGATCATCCTGCCCAAACAGCCGCTCGTGCTGCACCGACACGAGCACGGCCGCGTGCTGATTGCGCTGACCGACGGCCAGCTCAAGGTGGTGGGTCAGGACGGGAAGCCGCTGGGCAGCTACGACTGGAAGGCTGGCAAGGCGTACTGGCTGGACGCGGATCCGCCTGGCCAGCTGCATGCCGATGTCAACGAGAGCACCCGACCGATCGAGGTAATCGTGGTGGAATTGAAGAAAGACTAGCCTCGCACCGGGAGCTCAGCAGTCTTTCCGTAGCGCGCCAGGCTGGGGCCGTGCTTGCGGACGCGAACATCGTAGTGACAATGGCAGTTGGGACAGCCGAGCGCAAAGCTGTCCCTTGAAGCCGCGAAATGCTCGGGAGTAAACAGCATCTCGCGGAGGCGCTTTTTGTGGAGGTTGCCAAGCCGGTACGTTACGTAACACTGCTGCACCGTACCATCGGGCCCGACCCAAATCATCTGATGGCTGTCGCAAGGAACCCGCATGTTCGCTCCCT